>QMNM01000197.1 GCA_003647765.1 Candidatus Cloacimonadota bacterium | reverse complement strand
TACTCTCTGCCATAATCATTTCTTTATTGATGTATTCTTACCATTTTCCAATTTAATGTTGAATGTGAATGATTAATCAATGACATTGTGAATTAAGGAAGACTTTTGTTGCTTGTATTAGAACTGTAATTAGAACTGTAAATGTTGAAGTTGTAAGTGTTGAAAATGCGATAGCGATAGTTAGAGAGAGTAGTTGCTCTCTGTTAGATTGGAATTTAGATTACCTTTACCCAATTATTTCTGTTCTTATACATTATTACACACCTTAAATTTACTCTCACGAATTTTGGGACAAAACTTGCAAAGGATTAATCATCTGTCAAATTTTTTCTTATTTACTAATACAAAAAATGCCTGCATCCCCAATAAGCGAATACAGGCATTAAACCAACAACCATCAACTATCAACCATCATAATTATCAGAATTCTCCGAGAAAATCTCTTACTTGTTCTGGTGTTTTTAAATTAAGTATTGTTTTACGATTCGCAGATTTTTTCATTATGCGCGAGATAGTAGCTAGAAGTTTTAGATATTCGCTATTTTTTGATACAGGAGCAACTATCATAAAAAATATCTGACAGGGCTGATTATCCAGAGCATCAAAATCTATTTTATTCTTTGACCGAATAAAAGCCATAGTTATATCAGATATTTCTGCATGAATATGAGGAAGTGCAACCCCTTCTCCTATGCCAGTACTTCCCAATTCTTCTCTTTTTAATATATCATGTAACAGCTCACTTTTTGATATATTACCAACCTTATCATCCTTCAAAATTAAATCTGCTAATTTTTCAATAATACCTTTTTTGTTCTTACATTTTATATCTAAAGCTATTGATTCTAATCTAAGATACTTGGCAATATCCATTATTTTAACTCCTAATTTGTAAATTTTATAACAAAAGCATTGGACATTTAATATTATTACGGATTGATTCTATTATCTTTGCCATATTTTTAATTTCACTTGTCCCACCAGATACTCTACAGCTAATTGCTAATAATCCTGGTTGGAATTTATCCACATATTTACTTATTACGGACTCAAAGTAGCCCTCTTCTTGTTCTAAAAATATTTTAACTCCAAAATTTTTTGCCATTTCTTCAATATAATAAAGATATTTCCATCCATCTTCTTCCATCTCAATGGCTATTTCACTTTCGGACTTATCGCTAGATTGAGAAATTCTTTTAATAATCAAAATATCAGAGATATTCAATGCAATAATATCTCCATTCATTTTTAGTGCGAGAGGAAATAGTTGTTCTGCGGCTTTTATTGCCCCTTGATGTGTTTCTACAATGAACAAAATTTTCATACTTTCCTCACTCTTATTACATTACGCATTACGCGGACATTGCCACAGAGACACGGAGAAAGAAATAATCTTGATGTCTTCACGACTAAAAAAATCCAATGTCTGATATCTTTTTGTGTCTTCTTACGCCTTACGCCCTACGCATTACGCCTTACTCTCTTCTTTACTGTCTTTTGACGGAAAAATTCTTCTCTTTCGTTCTCTTCAATGGCATCTTTTACCCAGTTAATAGTATCGTTATAATCAGGTATAAATATGTTTTCAAGAGCATTAACACGCTTTCTTGTTTTATTTATCTCGGCTGCCAATTTCATAATTGCATTATAGATATTAGCATATTCAATCAAATTAAGCACTGATTGTCTCATCTTTTGATGGACTTCTTCAATATCTGCTATACTATCATCAAGGGATGGCTTTTTCTGTGGATAAGTTTCACTTTGCACAATTTCTGGAACTGCTATACCCATAACACTCCGATAGGTTGTAGTTATTTTCGGTTTCTGTGGCTCAAAATCAAGAACATCTCTAATCTGCTCTTGACTCATTTTAAAATATGCACTTTTAAAATTCTCCAATGAAATAACAAAATCTGCATAAGCATTTTTCTGCACTTCCTTCAAACGGTGAATATAACGCATAAGTTCGTTTAGCAATACTTCTCTTTTTCTGTCTAATAGATTATATCCTTCCTCTGCTAATGATAATTGTTTCTGATAATCTAACAAAATTGTTTTTGTTGGTGGAACTTTATGTATTGCCATTTATCTTATTTCCATAAATTTACTTTGTTAACTTATGTTGCGACGGTGTAAACACCGACGCTTCGCCCCGTTAAATAATTATTTTATCTGACAACCGTGAAACCCGACTCGAGTTCAAAGAACCCGAGTCGAGTTTCTGTGTCATTCTTGTCTTCTTGAACTCTTGTCTTCCTGAACTCTTTACACTTCCCAGTCCATAACCCTTTTGTAATGCTGTTCAATCTCTTCTTTTGATACTCTATCTAATTTATTTTTTGGCAGAATAGACAGTAGTTGCCAGCCCAGGTTTAATGTTTCTTCAATTGAACGATTGGCATTAAAACCTTGATTGATAAACTTATCCTCAAAATATTGCCCGAATTTAAGGAATCTTTTATCTGTTTCAGTTAGTTCATCTTCACCAATAATAGAAGCGAGTGAGCGGACTCTATGCACATCTGCATAAGCGGAATAGAGTTGACTTGCTACATTTGGATGGTCAGCACGTGTGTATCCCTCACCAATGCCATCTTTCATCAGACGAGAAAGCGATGGTAATACATTTATCGGTGGGAAAATTCCTCGTTGATGAAGCTCTAAAGATATCACGATTTGCCCTTCTGTAATATAGCCAGTTAAATCTGGTATAGGATGATTTATATCCATATTTGGCATACTCAATATAGGAATCTGTGTGATAGATCCCTTCTTTCCAGCAATGCGTCCGGTTCGTTCATATAAACTTGCCAAGTCGCTGTATAAATATCCGGGGTATCCTTTTCTGCTTGGCACTTCTTCACGAGCAGATGCGATTTCTCGCAATGCCTCACAATAATTAGTCATATCTGTTAATATGACTAATACATGCATATCTTGTTCAAACGCGAGATATTCTGCTAATGTTAAAGCACATCTTGGAGTAATCACTCTTTCTTCAGGTGGATCATTGGCTAAATTGAGGAACATGGTTACATTATTCATTGCTCCTGATTCTGAAAACTGGTCTTGAAAATACAGTGCGTCATCACTCTTTATACCTATTGCCGCAAAAACAATAGCCAGTTCTTGTCCAGGTTCTGATATTTTAGCTTGTTTTGTAATTTGTGCGGCTAGCTCATTATGAGGCAATCCACTGCCTGAAAAAATTGGCAATTTCTGGCCTCGTATCAATGTATTCATTCCGTCAATTGTGCTAATACCAGTTTGGATAAATTCTCTCGGATAATCACGCTTTACTGGATTGATTGGAAGTCCATTTATATCACGCTTCTCTTTAGTTATAATTTCACCTGCTCCGTCTATTGGTTTGCCTAAACCAGAAAATATACGTCCTAACATATCACTTGAAACAGGCAATTTAAATGGCTCGCCTAAAAATCTGACCCTTGTATTTGCTAATGACAACCCAGAAGTTCCTGCAAAAACCTGTACTAAAATAGCTTCTTCTGAACTGAGCAAAACCCGTCCAGTTCGTAATTCTCCATCAATGGTTTTAATTTCTACAATCTCTTCATAGCCAACATTGGCTATGCCTTTAAGTGCAATGATTGGACCAGAAATACGCTCTAATCCAATGTATTCTTTACCAGCTATATCTTTCATATTTACCTTAACCGGTTTGTAATGGGTGTCAGAACACAAGTGACATAATGCGTAGGGCGTAGATTAAAAATAAATTTTAACTCTCTCAGGAGTTTTTACAATAAGTTCATTTAAACTTCCACTTTCTTGGTCCCACCCATATTACTTATAACACCATTCACACCTTCATTTCGCATAATCTGAATGGCTTTTGTCAAGTTCTTGTGAGGTACAAGGAGTAGCTTATTAAGCTTGTTACTATTTTTCAATCTAATTGCAGCTTCCCTTAATTTATCAATATTATCACTATGTTCAACTTCAATAGCTTTATCAATTGTACGAGAATATAAATGATGTCTTCTCTTTTCTCTATCCATGTCTACATAAGAACCATTTAAAGATTTAATT
>QMNM01000196.1 GCA_003647765.1 Candidatus Cloacimonadota bacterium | reverse complement strand
TTACAAAACTATTAAAAAATAATTTGATTTAAGTTTTGTTTGCTATAAGCTCATTCTTTTGCCATAAATGGATATTTATACTCCTTTGGTGGATTAAATGTTTCTTTTATTGCTCTTGGGGATACCCAACGCAAAAGATTTAATATACTTCCAGCTTTATCATTCGTCCCAGATGCACGACTGCCACCAAACGGCTGTTGTCCTACAACTGCTCCAGTTGGCTTATCATTGATATAGAAATTCCCAGCTGCATTTACAAGAACATTCCTAGCCTTAATAATAGCTTTTCTATCCATTGCAAAAATTGCTCCTGTTAAACTATAAGGCGATGTCTCATCACAAAGATGTAGAGTTTCCTCATATTCAGCATCAGGATACACATACACAGTAATTACAGGTCCGAATATCTCTTGGCGCATTGTCTTAAATTTTGGATTTTCCGTTAGAATAATAGTCGGCTCAATGAAATATCCTTTAGAGTCGCTATAATTTCCACCGCAAATTATTGTAGCATCCTCTGAATGCTTTGCGAATTCAATATATTCCACAATAGATTCGTAAGCTGATTTATCAATAACTGCATTGATAAAATTTGTGAAATCTTGTACATCACCTATTTTCAACTCTCCAATTGTAGAGAGCAGTTTTTCTCGCAAATCTGGCCAGATACTCTCTGGAATATATGCACGAGAAGCAGCAGAGCATTTCTGTCCTTGATATTCAAATGCACCTCGCACAATGGCAACATTCAAAGCATCTAAATCAGCAGAACTATGAACAAATATGAAGTCCTTTCCACCTGTTTCTCCAACTATTCTAGGGTAGCTTTTGTAATTTTCAATATTATTTCCAATAGTTCTCCACATACTTTGGAAAGTGCTTGTACTTCCTGTAAAATGAACTCCTGCTAAATCAGGATGAGTAAGTGCAATTTTCCCAATTTTGGAACCTGATCCTGGTATAAAATTGATAACTCCATCTGGCAAACCAGCTTGCTTGAATAATTTCATAATGAAATATGCACTAAATACAGCTGAAGAAGCTGGCTTCCAAAGCACAGTATTACCCATTATTGCCGGAGCTGAAGGCAAATTCCCTGCAATAGATGTAAAATTAAAAGGCGTTACAGCAAAGACAAAGCCTTCTAAAGGACGATGTTCCAACATATTCCAGATGCCTGTTGCCGAGTTCGGCTGATTTTCATAAACCTTTTCCATATAATATGTATTGAAACGGAAGAAGTCAATCAATTCACAGGCAGAATCTATCTCTGCTTGAAAAGCATTTTTACTCTGATTTAGCATTGTTGCCGCATTTAACGTTGACCTATATGGACCTGCTAACAATTCAGCAGCTTTTCTAAAAATAGCTGCTCTTGACTGCCATGGCATTGCTGCCCATTCTTGTTGTGCATTCTTGGCAGATTCTACTGCAATTTTTACCTGTTCCTCTCCGCATTTATGATATTCTGCCAAAATATGATTATAATCGTGAGGACATACACATTTTCCTAATTGCCCTGTCCGAATCTCTTTCCCACCAATAATAAGAGGGATCTCTACTTGTGTGGACATTAAATATTTTAATTTTTCCTTCAATTCCTTACGTTCAGGACTGCCAGGTGCATAATTAAGCACTTGTTCATTTGACGGAATTGGAACTGTAAATTTGGCATTTGACATAATTAACCTCCTTGTATATTATGTTGATGAATCAAGCGACGGTGTCTTGTCCTACAAAATTTTAACGAAGTAGAATTACACTGTCGCTTTTGTAATCTAACAAAATAAAAATAGTTTATTTTAACAATACCATTTTTTTAATTGAACTATAATTATTTGACTTTCCTTTGATGGACAATTTGTATAGATAAATACCTGACCCCATCTGACGATTCTTATCATCTATACCAAACCATTTTATATTATAATAACCTGCTTTCTGTTTTTCATCAACTAAATTCCGCACTAATTGCCCACGAATATTGTAAATCCTGATACTTACTTTGCTATCTCTTGGAAGTGCATATCTAATAGTTGTCTCTGGATTAAATGGATTCGGATAATTTTGATATAATTTATAAACCATTGGAATTATTGCCTTATTATCATCAACAGGAGTTCCAGTATCTTCATAACTACTGTCTGGATTTCCAATCACAATATCATCAATATACCAGCCATCATAAGTTTCCGAATTATCAGATATTAAGATAAACTTTAGATAAACAGAATCCTTTTCAACAAATTCGCCTAAACTAATAGTTTCATAGACCCATTCTGTTTGCATTCCATCATAAATTGGCTCACCAATTGGCTGACTACTACCAGTTGCTAAATGCGTATATTCACCCGATAAAACAATTGTAGTATCATTTGTAGATGCTAAAACCTGTGCATAATCCCAATTTTCTTCAATTGACCATTGTGTCCAGAAATAAAGGTTCATAGAAGAATAATCAGATAAGTCAAGTGGCTCTGCTAATTCCAATTCATTATTAGCATAATTCTGATATTGACCACCCGGACTATCATCAAAAGAGTGTGTAGGTGAAACATATTTATCTTCCACATCGCCCCAATGATTAGTAGTCCATTGCTCAAGCCCATTTTCGCAATCATCAAAGAAAATAGGAGTGCCTAATTTGTAATTATGAACAGCATTGTCATTTACTTCAATCTCTCCATCAAAAGGAATATATCCATAAAAATAGATGTTTAAATAGTAAGTAGAATTCAATAAAGTAACCGAATAATCACCAGAAGCAGATGCATTAACTATTTTATATACTCCATTACTATCGCTATATGTTAAGGTTGCAGAAATTCCCTCATTTGAGGAATTATGGATATTTCCAGAAATTGCACTAGTATTCGGTAATGGATTTATCATTATATTATGAATATTATGTCCATATCCGAGAAAATAATCCTCTTCTAAATAAGCTTCATATCCGAGTATATCAATGTAAATATCATAATGATTTACAGGATATTCATCAGTTATTTCATAAAAACCGTCAGCATTTGTAATAGTAGAAAACACAGGATTTTGTGAACTCGGATCAGCATTTTGTTCATAGAATCGGACTTCTGCATTATACACAGGATTTCCATACTCGCTATCTGTTACTATTCCAGATACACTTCCAAAAACTGTTATCACAGGAAATTCCCTCATATAAATATTATAGCCATCTTTAAGAATGATACCTCTTATTATTGTATTTAGAATTGTAGGAGTATAGACAATAGAATCATCTGTTGTTGAAATAACAGTATCCAAACCTGTATCGTGAAGTAGCAGTTGACAATCTGTTTCCTCAACAGTATAGGATAATGTTGCAGGAAGATTAAGAGCAAAAGTATCTTGTAAGCCGAAATCATTTGTAACTATTAAATCAGGATTAGTGAAATTATCTCCACCAACAACTGGCAATTCCTCTTCAAAAGTATCATAATTATTCATCTGTTCGTATCCTATAATATGGATATTATAGCCATAAATGGAAGTTATATTAAGAGCCGCTTGTCCATCAGCATTAGTAGTGTCATCTAAAATTCCAGATAGACCAGGTCCATCTGCATACACAATCACATTTTCCATAGGTGTAATGCCATCACTTTCGTAAACTGTGATATTAACATCAGTGGCTTGATTTATCCAAATAGAATCAGGAGAGATTATAACGACCGCGGGTTCTTGAACAGGCACTGTTCCAAAAAATGGCTGTCTGTTCTGCTTTGTTATAACAATATCAGCATATCCAGGAATTGTAAATGGTTCTATGTGAATCATTGCATTTCCGAATTCATCAGCAAGAGCAGTGCCGTGTAATTCGCCATTCATAGAAATTGCTACATAAGAATACGGCTCTGTCTCAACATAGAACCCTTCTGCACCAATAGGAAGTAATTCTTCATAAGTAGCACTCATTGGTTCAGGTTCAGAGAAATACACCATCAAAGATGGGTCGCCCATAAGATGATATACTTCCCAATAATATTGAATTCGTGAAGAACCAGATTCTGTAACTGCCAAATTTCCAGCATAAATC
>QMNM01000195.1 GCA_003647765.1 Candidatus Cloacimonadota bacterium | reverse complement strand
TTATACTGATGATTGGCCCTATTTCCAAGCAGCTCTTGATTCTTGTGGATATGCTTATGATTATTTTGAAGTTGAAGATCTTAATAATGACGGACCTGATTTAGCAACAATGCAACAGTATGACATAATCATCTGGTTCTCTGGCGAGGCATGGGGATACTATGGTCATGATTGTATGACTGATAATGATGAAGCAAATCTTGGAACATATCTTGATGAAGGCGGAACATTATTCCTGTCTGCTCACGATTATCTGTATGCTTCTTATCCAAACGCTGGTACATTCTCTCCAGGTCAATTTCCTTATGATTATCTTGGTATGAGAAATGTCTCTCAGGATACCTGGTCAATTCAATCGCCAGCAACAGCGAATATTGAAGGCGTAGCAGGGTCTCTTGCCGAAGGATTCAACTTTGATGTACAGGACATCTATACTACAAACAGAGAAGGACTCTATATTGACCTATTCGTTGACCATGTTGGTATTGACTTATTTAATGTTGTAAGTCCAGCACCTCCTGGAATCTGTGCAAATCAGTATGATTCAGGCACATTCAAAACTATATTCACAACCGCTTCATTTGCCGCAATTACAGACCCAGCTATTCAAGCTGACCTGATGGAAGCCATAATCAACTACCTAAGCGGTGGAGCTCCACCTCTATGGTGGTTAGAAGTAGTCCCAGATGCTGGAACTGTTCCAGCTGCAGCTAGTGAAGACCTGGATGTCATTGTTACTGCACCTGATTCAGCTGGAACTTATTATGCTGACATTGTAGTGTACACTGAACCAGACATTGGCACTTTCAATATACCTGTACAACTTGAAGTCCAGGAATTAGTTTATGGCTATCTTGATGGAACTGTAACATTAGAAGGTGGCACTGGTAATGTTGAAGATGTTGTCATTACTGCTAATGGTTATACTACAAATCCTGACTCTACTGGCTATTACTGGATGGAAGTGCTGCCAGGAACTTATGATGTAACTGCTCATTTAGATGGCTATTTTGATTCCACTGCTGTAGGTGTAGTTGTAGAGCCAGAACAAACTAGCACAGTTGACTTCTATCTTGAAATCAGCAATAAGCCAAATTGGGTGCCAATAACAGGAACCCAGTATAATATGGTAGTAATGGCTACAATCACTCTGTTTGAAGAGCCGTTTATTGGTGTTGGTGACAATATGGCTGGTGCTTTTGGACCGAACCATTCACCAACTAATAATGATTGTCGTTCTGTTGGTTCTTGGCAGGCTGCGGCAGGCGTCTGGTACTTCACAATTGTTGGAAATGAACCAGCTGATTCTATTGATATTAGCTTCAAAATCTATGATGAAGCTACAAATGCAATCTATGATTGTAACGAAACAGTGCCATTTGCTGATAATACCACATGGGGTACTCCAATGGATCCATTCTTGCTTACTGCACCTATAAGTGGTGGAGAACAGGAAATTGCCCTAATAGAAAATTGGAACTGGATTTCCACTTATATTCATCCAGATGATCCTTCTATTGAAGCTGTGTTTGGCACATTAGGAGATGCTGTATATCAGGTCAAATCACAAACACAATCCGCTATTTACGAAAACGGTGTGTGGATTGGTGATTTAACGGAAATTGTAGATGGAGAAGCTTATGTTGTGAAAATGAATGAACCTGCTGTACTTACTATTGAAGGTGATGTTATTCCTTATGATACTCCAATTGGTCTAACTGAACAATGGAACTGGATTGCTTATCTGCCAGAAATTCCACTTAATTTCCAAACCGCACTTGCTGGTATTCTTGACAATGCTGAACAGATTAAGAACCAGACACAGTCCGCATTTAAGTGGAATAATAATTGGTATGGTAACTTAACTGTAATGGAACCTGGAATTGGATACAAGGTTAATATGACAGTGGCTGATGAATTAGTATATCAACTTGGTAAGATAGCAAGAGCAGATTTAGCTTCTGATAATGTAATGGATTGGGAACCAATGGCTGGAACACAGTATAATATGGTTGTAATTGCTGATGTGAAATTAGATGGTAAAGTATTTGATAACAGTGATTACAATATTGTATCTGCATTTGATAAACACGGCAAATGCCGTTCTGTTGGTAAATATGAAAATGATTTCTGGTACTTTACTGTTGTTGGTAATGTTGATGGTGATGACATTAGCTTCAGATTGTATGATGGCAAGTCCGTGTACGAAAGTGCCGAGACAATCACATTCACTAATGATAATGTAGTTGGCACACCGGACAATCCTATTACAATCAGTATGTCCACTGACAAAGTTCCTGATGTATTCAAGTTGACACAGAACTATCCAAACCCATTCAATCCTGATACAAAGATTGCTTATCAGTTGCCTGTTGCTTCTAATGTAGAAATCTCCATCTACAACATCAAAGGTGAGAGAGTAAGGACTCTTGTAAGTGGAAAGAAAGAAGCAGGTTATCACAGTGTAATCTGGAATGGTAAGGATAACAACAATAGAACAGTATCCAGTGGTATCTACTTCTACAGAATAAATACAGATAGATTTAGTGACACAAAGAAGATGCTCTTGATGAAGTAATAAAAATTGTAATAGATTATAAAGAATGCCCGGGTGACTTAGCTCTCCTGGGCATTCTTTGCTTTTTATATATAAGAAATTTAGAAAATGATATTATGAATAAAAAAATGTTGTTAGTTAAATCTCTAAAAACTATTTTAGTTTTGCTAATTTGTGTAATTCTAATAAGCTGCATAGCAAATTATCAGACAATAAAAACTACCTCCAGAGATGAATGGAGTAACACATTAGGAGTTGAATTTGTTTGTACTGATATATCTGATGAATATATTGTTGGACCGGGTTTAATATATTTTATAAGATATGGAGTAACGGATAATTTTGATTTTGGAATAAATGTTACACCACAACTGATGCAAGTAGGTTTAGGTGGAAAAATTAGATTTCTAAGGTATTGTGCTATTGCAGTTAATACTAATACCGTTTTGAGTACAAACATAGAATATATAGAAAAAATATGACATTAATACTATGTTTATATTGGGATATGATAATATATATTCAGGAGTTAAATATTTTGCAAATAAAGAGTTTGAAATTAGATATTCATCTTTTATTGGCTACAGTTTTGAATTTCGTAAAGATATATATCTTATCCCAGAATTTAACTATATAATGCCATCAAAAAAGATTACTATAGGATTGGGAATTAAATTTTGATAAATAATTATTAATCATATTAAATATAATGCATGGAGGAAAGGGCAAGTATTATAAGAGCAATGAAAAAGTGAAATTTGACAAGGATATAACAATTGGAAGTCCAAAGGAATTATTCAAAATAACTATATCATCAGAATCTTTGCCAGATGAGCCACAACTTCCCACAGTTTATAAATTAGAGCAGAACTATCCTAATCCGTTCAATCCATGTACAACAGTATCCTTTGACTTACCTAATGATGCAGCTGTTAATCTGACCATTTATAACATCAAAGGACAACTCATCAGAAGGTTCACAGGTAAAAAGTACAACTTTTGGGTAAAGACAGATATAGTTTGGAATGGAAGGGATGAAACTGGTAAGGAAGTTCCGAGTGGGGTGTATTTTTATAGGTTGAGTTATGGAAAGCATTCTGTGACAAAGAAAATGCTTTTACTACGTTAAGGTTTACACTTCATAATCCTGGTGCTTCGTAGAATAAATCCTACCCCGTTAAAACTTCCGACTTTGCTTAATGCTTCGTTGGACAAGTCGTAGGATAAATGTTATTAAAGTAAATAGTGTCAGGGATAAGATTAATAAAAGCCTCATTTTATCAGCAATTTTTTAGCATATATTTACTTGACAAATATATTATCCTTTTCTGACTGATGAGTATCAGTAGCCCAACCATTTATGGCTGGGGAAAAAGTAGAAAAATAGCCACAGGGCGTTTACGCCATTCCACCAACTACTAGCTTCATACTTCCGATATATCTGGATAAAAGAGTATAGTAAATTTTGGCACTGTTTTGTTAATCGCACTTTTTGGGGATA
>QMNM01000194.1 GCA_003647765.1 Candidatus Cloacimonadota bacterium | reverse complement strand
TATGCCTCTACTTGCTCCTCATCTGATTGCCTTTTGAATCCACCCTTTTCTTCATCTAACTCAAAATTAGGAATAGGAAAAATATATATAACATCAGGATGCGTAAAATGATTGATCTTCCTGCAAGATGAACATTCATCGCAAGAATCACCTTTTTGGAGATTATAACAATTTACTGCCTTGGCTAATTCAAAAGCAGTAGTTAGTTTGCCAACTCCAGCTGGTCCATAAAAAAGATAACTAGACGCTACTTTGTTTTCTTGCACAGATTGCTTTAATCGTTGAATTATATCATCTTGACCAACTATTCGTGAAAACATATTATAAGTCCTTTACAGAACCCGAGTCGGGTTTCACGAAAAAGCGGATTTTTGCTTTTTCTCTATCTTTGCCCAGGTATCTCGTAATGTTACAGTCCGATTGAAAACAAGCATTTCATTAGAAGAATCAGTGTCAACACAGAAGTAACCAATTCTCTCAAACTGAAATTTTGTTCCAGGTTTTGCATCTTTCAATCCTGGCTCAACACGGCAACATGTCAGTATTTCCAATGAATTGGGATTTAAATTAGATTTAAAATCCTTACCCTGTTCTACATCATCAGGGTTTGCTTTTAAAAAGAGATGGTCATATAAACGAACTTCTGCTTTGATTGCATAATCAGCAGAAACCCAATGTAAAGTTGACTTAACTTTTCTTCCGTCTGGAGAATCGCCACCTCGCGTTGCTGGATCATAAGTACATCGCAGTTCAATTACTTCACCAGTTCGTCCATCCTTTACCACGCCTACACATTTTATAAAATATGCATATCTTAGTCGCACTTCACGGCCTGGAGCTAAACGATAGAATTTTTTTGGTGGTTCCTCGCGGAAATCATCTTGTTCAATATACAACACTCGGGAAAAAGGAAGCTTTCGTGTCCCCATACTAGAATCTTCTGGATTATTTACAGCATCTATGTATTCTAGTTTATCTTCTGGATAGTTCACTATGACAAGCCTAAGTGGACGCAATACAGCCATAACACGTGGAGCCCGTTTATTCAAATCTTCACGAAGGCAATGTTCAAGCAGTGCTATATCTACGATATTGTCAGCTTTTGCAATACCAATGCGATTACAAAAATCCCGTATTGACTCAGGCGTGTATCCTCGCCTACGCAGACCGCATATAGTAGGCATTCGCGGATCATCCCATCCATTGACATAACCAGCTTTTACCAATTCCAAAAGCTTGCGCTTACTCATCACAGTATAACTAATATTAAGCCGAGCAAATTCAATCTGTTGTGGGTGATACACATTCAATTGGTCAAGAAACCAGTCATACAACTCCCGATTATTCTCAAATTCAAGTGTGCAAAGCGAATGTGTGATTCTCTCAATAGAATCCGAAAGGCAATGAGTAAAATCATACATTGGATAAATGCACCATTTGTTTCCTGTTCTATGATGTTCTGCATGACGAATACGATAGATAAGAGGATCTCGCATCTTCATATTTGGAGATGCCATATCAATTTTTGCACGAAGCACACAAGCACCATCCTCAAATTCTCCGGCACGCATCCGTTCAAATAAGTCCAAATTCTCTTCTACTGAACGATTACGATATGGACTATCTTTGCCTGGCTCTTTTACAGTTCCGCGATATTTCCTGATTTCCTGTTCACTTAAATTGCAAACATACGCCTTGCCAATTTTTATTAACTGCACAGCATACTGATATAATTGCTCAAAATAGTCAGATGCGTAGAATAGACGGTCATCCCAATCAAAACCAAGCCATCTAATATCTGCTTTGATAGATTCTACATATTCAACATCTTCCTTAGTCGGATTTGTATCATCAAAACGCAAATTGCAAAGCCCACCCTTATATTCTTCTGCAATACCAAAATTAAGACAAATTGATTTGGAATGACCAATATGCAAATAGCCATTAGGTTCAGGTGGAAAACGAGTATGAACACGTCCACCATATTTGTTAGTCCTTAAATCTTCTTCTATAATATCTCGGATAAAATCAGAGGAATGTGAACTAAAATTCTTACTATATTGAGATGCCTTTAATGTTCTTGTAAATTTTAACCGCTTTATTGTTTTGTCTCTTCCTAATATATCAATTATCGTTGGTATATCAGGTCCGTCACGTTTTCCAAATAACGCAAGACGAAGTGGAAAGTATAACTCTTTGCCGTTCAATCCCAAATATTCAATAGTTTTTCTCTCCAATAATTTTATATCTTCAGCTGACCAATTATCTTGTTTAGCCAAATGCTTAATCCAGTAAGAATAAATTTTTTGTGAATTCTCTTCAGCAAGTATGATTTTATCATCATCACTAAAATTTAACTTACCATAAAACATTTTGGAATGGTCAATGGTTTCCGAAAGATTGGAAACACGAGCTTGAGCATTAGCAATAACTTTTAAATATTTTTCTTCATTACTAATATCAATTCCTGCTTTTACAAAAAATGGTTTTGCCCGTTCAGCAAAATCCTTTACATCAAGCTGACGAATATACAATCCAGACATCCAATTAAGTTTCTTTATATCAAATACTGCTCCTGCCTTATTTATTCGTTTCAAAGAGAATACTTTTTCCATCTGTTTTAATGAATAAATTTCTTTATCATTTGCGGCATGCCATCCTAATAATGCAATAAAATTTAACAGTGCCTCTGGTAAATATCCTTTTGATAGATAGTCCTCAACTGCTACATCTCCCTGACGCTTACTTAACTTGCCACCATCAGGATTCAGTAATAATGGCAAATGAACAAATTTAGGTATTTCCCATTCTAACGCATTATATATAATGATATGTTTTGGAGTGCTTGAAAGCCATTCTTCACCTCTTATTATATGAGTAATTTTCATTAAATGGTCATCCACGACATTAGCTAAATGATATGTAGGATATCCATCTGACTTAATCAATATTTGGTCATCAATCAGATTTCCTTGTATTTCTATTTTGCCTCGCACTTTGTCGTAAAATACTATGGACTCATTTTTGGGCACTTTTAATCTAATAACATACGGAAGCCCATTTGCTAAATTTTGTTCTATTTCCTCTTTACTAAGATTTCGGCAATGGCCATCATACATTATTTGTGATAGCTTGGCAGCTTTTCTTTGTTCTCGTAATTTTTTCAATCTTTCCTCACTACAAAAGCAATAGTAAGCTGCATTTTTAGTTATCAATTCTTGAGCATATTTTCTGTATATTTTTATTCGTTTGGATTGAACATAAGGTCCATATTCACCATTTTTATCAGGACCCTCATCATAATCTAATCCAAATTTATGAAGTATAGATACAAGATTTTCTATTGCACCAGGCACATAACGTTTCTGGTCTGTATCTTCAATTCGTAAAATGAATTTGCCATTATTTCTTTTCGCGAATAGATAATTATACAAAGCGGTTCGTAATCCACCTACATGTAAGAATCCAGTTGGACTTGGAGCAAATCGTACTCTTACCTGTTGCTCTAACTTGTTCTTTTTCTCTATAGTTAAATTTTTATCAGTCATAAATATTCCCCTCTAAACATTTTGCTTTAACGACTTTGGCAGGTCGTTCTACTCTCATCTTCTTATCTTCTTATCTTCTTATCTTCTCATCTTCTTATCTTCTCATCTTCTTAATTCCTTATTTTTCTATTGATTCTAAATATTTCTTAATCAATTTATGATATTCTGGTGGATAATTTTCATTTAGATATTTAAGAAAGTCCTTATATTCAAATTCGCTTTTTTCCAGTTTTAATTCTGGTGGAGATTCATATAATTTTTGTTCTGGTGTTTCTGCTTTTCTTTTTTTGGAAAAATCTCTTTTATGAATAG
Organism: Candidatus Cloacimonadota bacterium; assembly: GCA_003647765.1. Lineage (GTDB taxonomy): Bacteria > Cloacimonadota > Cloacimonadia > JGIOTU-2 > B8-G9 > B8-G9. The sequence continues at coordinate 219 of QMNM01000194.1, read as the reverse complement.
ACCGTTGAGCATCAAGCATTCTTGATAGAATTCGTTTTTGTCTATCTAACAATTCTGTATCTATTTCCCCTTTTTTGATTTGTTCAGCAATCTCTTTCATTTCTTTTGATAATTCATCCAATCTTCCCATTGCTTTCTTTGCTTCTGGATTTTCCTCTAATGTTCTTTTTAAATTTTCACCTAATCGTTCCTGCTCAGCTGATAATCTCTCCATCATCG
>QMNM01000193.1 GCA_003647765.1 Candidatus Cloacimonadota bacterium | reverse complement strand
TTATTTGCTCAGTTTTTTATGCAAAATTTTTTACCACAGAGACACAAAGGCACAGAATTTTCAAATAAATTTTGTATTGGAAAATTAAATTCTTTTCTGTGTTTCCCCAGTTAGATGTCTTCTATCTAACGGAGTGAATCTGTGACTCTGTGGTTAATATTTTTTTTCGTAGATATTTGGTCTCTTTCCATATATTTTCCAGCAATATCTTTTCTGGTGGCAATATCTGCAAATTTCTACGACTTTTTACAATCTTTGCTGTTTCTAAAAATTTATCAAACTTATATTCAACTAAATTATTTGCAGTTCCCCAAGAAAACGAAGGGATAAAATCAGTTATTAACTCAGCAGAATAGAGATTACATCCAATTCCTACAACACAACCTGTATTAAACATTGAATTGATACCACATTTGGAATGGTCGCCCATTATTAAACCAACAAATTTACTACCACTGTCAATTTTTCTATTTTGCGGATAAAAATATACTTTCACATTTTTATAAGTATTTTTTAAATCACTATTATTTGTATCTGCACCTATATTAACCCATTCTCCCAAGTAAGAATGTCCTAAAAAGCCATCATGCTGTTTATTAGAATATGCCTGAATAATTGTTTCTTCAACTTCACCACCGACTTTACATAGATTGCCTATTGAAGTCCCTTCATAGATTTTAGCACCAACTTTGATTTTACTATGTTTGCCAATATATACAGGTCCGATAATAGTGCTATTTGCCATAATCTCTGCATTATCATCAATAAAAATCGGTCCTTGTTTTGCATCAAAAATTGTGCCAACATTTATTATAACATCTTTACCAATAAAAATGGCTTTTTCGTTAATAAAATAACTCTTGATATCAGCATGTCTTAATATGTGATTTCTCCTTTTTCCTACAAGACGATGAAAATCTTTTTCAATCTCATTGCAATTATTAGATATAAACTCCCATAAATAATTAATAAGCGATATTTTGGTATCTTTAATTAAATGAGAGTCCATATCTTTGATTTGCTCTTTCAAATTAGAGAAGGTGAATTTTTGGGATTTTACAATATTGGTTCTTAATGCGATTATTTCATTCTTATTTTTCAATGCACCTTTTTCAAGAGATATAATCTCATTATGAATAGTGGAATCAAACAATACTCTGCCATTTATAAATAAAGTATCCCCTTCTAATATGTAATTGAAATTTCTGTCAGGGAACCTGTATTTGTAATATGGGACTAATTCTTCTCTAATCAAATAGGAGATTGTGCAGTTAGAAAAAAAATAAGCAATCTTTTGTCTTAATTTAAAAATACCACATCGTAAGTCAAAGCAAGCCCGCAAATAAGTAAGCGGGAAAAAATTTCTATACATATCATCTTCAAAAATACATATATTCATAATTTTCATACCTCCTTGTTTCCTATTTCGTTAAAACTTCTACCTTCGTCAGGACTATCTAATCGTTACCCATAAGTCAGCTTCTATTATCACTTTTTAAATACTTATGGCTAAGGCTTAAAGGAGTATGTAGGATAAGAAACTTCGTAGGATAAACCTAAAACTTTGGAATAGTATATTTATAGTCAAGATTTTTATAATTTAACATTATTTGACATATTTATAGATAATCAATTGTATTTTACATTTATTGCTTCAACAAATATAAGGAAATAAAAATATAAGGAGATAATATGCGACTTATCATTAGAGACAATAAGCAGGAAGTTGCTAATTGGATTGCAGATTATGTTGTGTATAAGATTAACACGGTAGTTCCTGCATTAAAGGAGCATTTTGTATTAGGGCTTCCGACTGGTTCTTCACCTATACCAATATATCAGCGTCTAATAGAGCTTTATAAAGCAGATAAAGTGAGTTTTCAAAATGTCATTACTTTCAATATGGACGAATATATTGGCATTCCTGAAAATCATCCACAAAGTTATCATTCGTTTATGTGGAAACATCTTTTTAATCATATAGATATTCCAGAGAATAATGTGAACATTCCAAATGGTAATGCAATTGACCTTGAATTTGAATGTGCTGAATATGAGGAAAAAATCAAAAGAGCAGGAGGAATAGATTTATTTATAGCTGGTATTGGCTCAGATGGGCATATTGCTTTTAATGAACCAGGCTCATCTCTATCCTCTCGTACAAGGATCAAACTCCTCACTTATGACACAATTGTTGCTAATTCTCGGTTCTTTGATAATGATGTTAATAAAGTTCCTAAGATGGCTATCACCATAGGTATAGCAACAATTATGGATGCAAAAGAAGTTATTGTCATTGTTACAGGTTATAATAAAGCTCACGCATTAGATAAGATAGTTGAGCAAGGAGTAAATCATATCTGGACTGCGTCTATGCTACAGCTTCATCCACATTGTATTATCGTTTGTGATGAAGAATCTACAATGGAGCTAAAGGTAGGCACTGTGAAATACTTTAAAGATATTGAAATAGAAATGGGCAAATTACCGATGTTTTCTTATAAAAAGAATATGACTTATCCTGATATAGAAAGATAAATCTCTATCCCAGCCATAAATGACTATTCATTCTCATCAGTAAAATTCACTCAGTTAGTGCGTCAAGAAAATTTAATATTTCAGCCAAAATAGGAGTTAAAATGATAATTAAAAATTGCCGTATCTGGACAAATGATAACCAATATATCATAAATGGATATGTAAAAATTGATGATGACAAAATTTCAAAAGTTGGTGCGGTTTCTGATTTATCAAGAATTGAATATAATAAAGCAATTGATGGAAAGAACTATCTTCTAATGCCAGGACTTGTGAATTGTCATACGCACTTATACAGCAGTTTAGCAAGAGGAATGAACTTTCCTAATATAAATCCCAAAAACTTTCGCCAAATATTAGAGCAAATCTGGTGGAAATTAGATAGAGTTTTAGATGAACAGTCCATATATTACAGTGCATTAGTTGGTGGAATAGAGAATATCAGGAATGGTGTGACTACAATTATTGACCATCATGCAAGTCCTAATCATATATCAGGAAGTTTGAATTTGATAAAAAAGGCAATAGTTGACGAGATAGGTATAAGAGCAAATCTATGTTATGAAATTACAGAGCGGAATCGCGGGATTGATGAATTAAATGAGTGCTTACAAGAAAATTTATCTTTTCTGGACTCTCTATCAAAAAATGATGATATGGCTACCGGATTGATTGGATTACACGCACCTTTTACTATTTCTGATAATGGCTTGAGAAAAATATCCAAACCACTTAAAGATTATAAATATAGAATTCATACTCACTTGTCTGAAAGTAATGATGACCAAAATGATGCACAAAATAAGGGATATAAAAATGTTGTCCATAGATTACAGAAGTTTGATTTACTAAAAGAGAACTCTATTATTGCTCACGGAATTCATCTTTCTGATGAGGAATATAAAATTTTGGAGAGTTCAAATATTTTCCTAATTTCCAATATTGAATCAAATATGAATAATGGCGTTGGAGTGCTTAATATTCCTGAATTACTTAAAACGCATTTAATTATTGGTGCTGGAAATGATGGCTTCGGATTTAATTTACTGAATGAAATGAGAATGACAAGTTTAGTTTTTAAGGACAAACAATTAAACTCACAAGAGATGCCTTTTTCATCTGTTCATAAGATATTTTTTGAGAACAATTACAAAATCATAGAAAGATTGTTCAACATTAAAATCGGTAAGATTAAACATGGTTATAAAGCGGATTTAATTTTAGTTGATTATAAATCACCGACAGAGATAAATTCTGGTAATTTTATGGCTCATCTAGTTTTTGGAATGATGGATAAATTTGATGTAAAGTCAGTTATTATAAATGGGAAATGTGTAATGAAAGAGGAGAAATTTTTGTCGTTGAATTTAGACAGTGTGTATAAAGAATCAAGGAAAGTATTTGAGGATTTACAGAATCGGCTTATTTTTGTATAGTGTGAAGCGACCTGACTCGGCAGGAACTTGAGTCGGGTTTTTTGAACTTGAGTCGGGTTTCTATGATTGCCGAATCAGGAGGTAAACAAGATGAGATGTGTTTTTTGTGGAGGCAAAGTTGAGTCTATTGCTTTGTAAAGTAA
>QMNM01000192.1 GCA_003647765.1 Candidatus Cloacimonadota bacterium | reverse complement strand
TTTTAATATCCCGCTCAACATTGACATTCAAAAAATGATAATCCTTCTCATTAGCACCTGTAACCATATTTTTCATCAATTTCAGATTATTATCAGAGTATATCCTAATCTCAAATTCTCTCTTCTCCTTTTCTATATTTACAGGACCGACAAAACCATTTGGCAATCCTAAAACATTATTTATCTCGTCATCAGTTGCTAAATATAATGTAGTCGCTTTAAGCAAATTGGTAACTTTGACCTCATTTATTTCTCTATCCCCACGAATCAGTATAGCAACGAAATCATCATCAGCTTTATAAATGATTGTCTTAATCAGGCGGCACGGCTCTACATTTAAAAACTCACTTACTTGTTCTACGGATTTTTTGTCAGGAGTATGGACTTTCTCAATTTCCCTAACTGGTTCATTACTATTATCATTAAGTTTGGCAATTATTGCATTTTCTCTTGTAGATGAATATCCACATTCGCAATGCAGAATTTCTGATTCACCTGTTTCTGCTAATACCATAAATTCATGAGAATTAGAGCCGCCAATAGCACCGACATCAGCTTCAACAGCTGTAAATTTCAGACCGCATCTTTTGAATATTTCATTGTAAGCATTATGCATCTTTTGATATTCTTGTTTAAGTGATTCTTTATCTTTATGGAAGCTATAAGCATCTTTCATAATAAATTCTCTTGCTCTCATCACACCGAAGCGTGGTCTGATTTCGTCGCGAAATTTTGTTTGTATTTGATAAAGATTGATGGGCAATTGCTTATATGATTTTATTTCAACTTTTGCCAAAGTTGTGATTACCTCTTCGTGAGTAGGACCCAGGGCAAATTCTCTATTATGTCTATCAGTTAGACGCATCAGTTCTGGGCCATACACATCCCAGCGTCCTGATTCAGTCCATAGTTCCTTTGGGTGTAAAATAGGTAATAATAGTTCCTGGCAACCGATTTTATTCAATTCTTCACGAATGATAGTTTCTATTTTCCGAATAATTCTATAAGCCAGAGGTAGATAAGTATAAATTCCAGAACCCAATTTGCGTATCATTCCAGCACGCAACATTAACCGATGACTCGGAATTTCTGCTTCTGATGGGACTTCCTTCAAGGTTGGAATAAAATATTGGGATAATCTCATAAATTGTCTCCTTAAATATTTATTGAGCTTTCATACAAATTTTCTATATCTGATATTAGCCTTTTATAATCAAATACTTGAAGAGCTGTATTTTTGGCATTCTTTTTAATGTTAATGTATTTTTCAGAAGTGCTGTATTGTATCCAATCAGTAATCTTTTCTACAAATGATTCTGGACTCATAATGTCAAATACAAATCCATTTTCGCCATTTATTACAAAATCTTCTATTCCACCGACTTTTGTTGACATTACAATTTTTCCACAAGCCATTGCTTCTATCAATGCAACTGGTGTACCCTCGTTAATTGAAGTTAACAGTACTATGTCTAAATCAGCATAAACAGGTTTTAGATCTCTAATAAATCCAGTAAAAGCAATTCTATTTTGTAAGTTTCGTTCTTTAACTTTCTGTTCTAAAGAATTTCTCAATTCTCCATCGCCAATTATAGGAAAATAAATATTATGATATTTGCTTATAATCTGCTCTGCAATATCAATGAAAAGTTTATGATTTTTTATAGGGACTAAACGACCTATTATACCAATCAGTTTGCTATTTATTGGTAGATTGTATTTTTCCTTGAACTTATTTTTATGATAAGGTTTTGGTAAGACATTGTTAAAATCAAATCCTAAATGGATAACTTTTATCTTTTCGCAATCAGTTATTTTTAAATCTATTAATTCTTTCTTCTGTTGATTACTTATAGCAATTATAATTGTGGTCACTTTTGCCAATATTCTCTCTATTAATAAAAGAATTTTTGTTTTCCTTTTACTAAAATAGCCTTTAAATATATTTCCATGAAAAGTATGAATAGTAATTGGTACTCCTGCAAAAAATGCTGCTAATCTTCCAATGGTTCCAGCTTTTGCTGTATGAGTATGCACTATGTCCGGTTTAACAGTCCTTAGAACTTTATAGATTTTGAAGAAAGCCCTTATATCTCTTAATGGTCTTATTTCTCTACTTATTTCTGGAAATACAGTAGGCTTTACATTATATTTATCTGCAAGATACATCATATCAGATTCGGTTTTTTCTACCTCTCCTGTCAAGAGATAGGATTGGAATTTGGTATTATCAATCTTTGAAGTCAGTAGAATAGTGTGTATTGCAGGTCCACCAATATTCAGGCGAGTAATAATACGAACTATTTTGATTTTTTTCTGCATTTCTCTAATATTTCATAATAATCATCAATATTATTGACAGGTAATAACTTCTGACTTTCTTGCCTCCATAACTGATGAGTAGAAGTTTTGTATCTTTGGATTTCATTATCTGTTAATTGCCACCAAGCAGAACCGTGTCCATATATCCAAAAATATTCATATTTACAGCTTACTTTACTAACTAATTCAGCAAAAATCTCCTTTGGATATCTTTCACTTTTATCAGCAAAGGAACCTACTAATCTATCCATGAATTTGCCATAGTTTCCAGTATAGCCAATTCTTTCATTATTTTTGTTGTATATTGCTCTATAATATCCAAGAGGCCACAATCCTGGAGCCCAATGGCAATACCTTTTCCAGTAAGCAAAATCTTCTTCGCATAGCAAATTCTTTAAATATATCTCAGTAACCTTTCTAATATTATCTATAGCATCTGCATTGAAAACTGAATATGTTTTTTCCTCAAATAAAATTATTCCTGATTTATTTTTGCACTCTCTCATTCCAGATATAATTCCAGAAAAAAATTTTTGCCAATACTCACCATAACCAAAAAAACCATTTGGTAAAATAATAACTGAGATGTTGGGAAAGTTTTTATTCATAACCCTTGCCAATCTCTTCCCATAATTCTCTACTTGCTTTAACTGCAATTGTGAATAGGATAATGTATATTGTTTATAGATATATTCTGTATCAATGGCAAGACCTCTGCAACCTGTTTTTCTCGCAAATTTCGCACAATTGCTAAAATTATTTAAAAATCTCTCCCAACTTCTAATATCAGAAAGTTCAGGCAAGTTTGTATAAAATGCTACTTTTATGTAGTTATCACTTACACCTCTTTTTTTGCATTCCTTATTTACTTTTTTAAGAAGATTAAATAGATGTTTATTTTTCTTTTTTGAAATATTATCGCTCCAATTACGCATAACATTACTAAAAAGAAAGCCAGAGAATCTATCTGTCCAGTCATTTATATTATCAAAAAGGTAATCCAAATTTATTGAGGAGAAGAAAAGACATTTTGACTGATTATCTTTGGACATAGAAATATTTTCTGGTAAAGAAATCTTTTCAATATTTAGTTTCTTAAGCCATAATTTACCTTTGTCTTTGATTTTTATATTTAATTCCTTTTTCATTCCAATAGATTCGGGAACATAAAAATTAATACTAAATAATTGCCAGGTCTTATCAGCAAAATAATAGCATTCTGTATAGCCATTATGGACACCAAGAAGCGTTGAGTCATTATCGCTTTTAACCAAAAAAGAGAAGCGATATAGACCTTTATCATATTCTTGTTTTTTATATATTCCAGGGAAAGAATCTTCTGTATAACTATCTATAACATAAATCCCATTTTCATCAGATTTTTCAATATGAATATTGTAATTATTTACATTTTTCGTTCCCCATTGATATGTTTTCCATTCACTTGTATATGATAAAGAATATTGTGGAAGCATTGCGAATATACTATTTAGAACAACAAAGAAAATAATAACTAATAATTTTTTTCCCATAATTCTGTCGCTTTCTGAAATACCTCATCAACTGTTATACTTTTAATACATCTATAATTATAATGGCAAATTCTTTGATTACAGGGAGAGCAATTAAAGGACTTGTAAATATATGCTGTATTTTCCCCAACCGGACCTGAGATCTCGGGTAAATTTGGTCCCATTAAACCGATTGTAGGTGTTCCTACAAATGCGGCAATATGCATCGGGCCGCTGTCATTCCCAATAAATAATGACGATTTTTCAATCAATTCTTTTGTCTTTATTAAAGATAA
>QMNM01000191.1 GCA_003647765.1 Candidatus Cloacimonadota bacterium | reverse complement strand
TTGCAGTTGCCAAGTCCAAAATATATCTTTGGATTATCAGAATCTATATTGATATCAGGTCCACTATACGGATCTCCATATACCTGTCCATTACTGGAACGGAAATATCCTTCTGAACCAGAACTGGGATAATGCAATTGCCAGATATTATGACCACCATGTCCACTTGTGTAGAAAATATCCACAGGGTCATAATTGAAGAAATCAATTCCTTGATTTATCATTGTTACAAGCCATTCTGTTCTATCAGTAGGTCCGTCATAATATTCAGTTATTTCAAGAGAATCCGGATACTTCAAAGAATACCGATTATAAGTAGCCTCAAAAGTCCTTAAACCTTGCGTGTAATAATTCAAATCACAACTACTGGTTCCACTAAGAAGTGTTTTTACCTCAAATCCAGTAGGACCTGTAACAAGATTAAGTGCATCTTGAGCATTATATCCAGTAATAATTCCCCAAACAGCATCGCAATACACATCACTATCTAATGCTCTTGTAAAGGGCCATATACTATCCTGAATGAAGCTTGGTGATGCGGTTGTAAGTTCACAAACAAAACCGATATGAGTTGGCTGAAAAGATGCAACTGCGGACTGAACTTCATTTAGAGAACTATTCCAGATGAATAGCTGTCCCTGATATCGTGCAAGAAGTGCATCTGCAACTGCCTGCCAATCTGGAATATTATAGGTTGACTGCTTGATTACAACTGCATAAGTAAGTGGTGGTGGCTCTACATAAGAGATAATGAAATTGCCATCAGAAATATCCTCTGTGCAATTATCACTTGCATCAATTACTTTTACTTTTACAAGACATTGTGTAGATGGAGTATTTGGCACTTGCCAGGAACATGTCTGTGGATTACCTATATGAGTAGCAATTAACATCCAATCAGTTCCATTATTTGTAGAATAGAACACACTATCGCCTACAACAGCGACATTATCATCAGCGGTCCAGGTGATAGTATGCCACTGGAAAGTTCCCCAATTTTCTCCACCATTTGGTTCAATAACCTCAACTGTTGGCGGTGAAGTATCAGCTGCAATTGTAAATACAGCATCTGATTCGTCAACAGCAGAATTATCACCACCATCATAAACAATGACTTTTACAAGGCATTGATTAGATGAAGTATTTGGAATTGTCCAATCACATTCTTGCGGATTTCCATTATGAGCTGCGATGAATATCCAATTAGCACCATTATCAATAGAATAGAACACACTATCTGAATGAATGCCCATATCATCATCAGCAGTCCATTGAATTTGGTGTGTCTCACCAACAGTCCATATTTCTCCACCGTTTGGCACATCTACTGTTACAGTAGGCTGGATAGTATCAGGAATTGTGGGTGATACGCTAATATTATCAAAGTAGATATCACATTGATGGTCACTAAATCCATTTCTGTTTCGTCCACCAAAATAAATGGTAGCTTGATGGCCAGCCCATGCTTCAATATTAGCTTGATGATATTCCCATGGGTAGCTCTGTGCCCAGCCATGACCACCACCAGTTTGGTAAAGCAGAGTATAATTAGTAGAATCAGCATCCATAATCCAGACATAACCGCCATCGTGCCAAGATGAGCCTGATACTTCCATATAGAAATTCAGAGAATCAGCCACACCTGGTATAAATATAGATTGTGAGACCATTTCCCATTGATCATTTGGTTGACCTGACCCAGAAGCATGACCAGAACCTATATGAATATGGCCACACCAACTTCCTTGATGCTGAATAACCTCAGCAGAATGAGGTCCTGTAACTGTCCAACCAGTAAAGTCACCAGTTTCAAAATCACCATTAGTAAATACCTGTGCATACATACATGCAAAGGATAATAATACGGCGATTATAATTCCACTGATTAGCATTGTCGCTTTCATTTCTTCCTCCTTCTTATTTGTTGATACTGTCATATTTTAGCCACGAAAAAACACAAAAAATTCTACAGCCACAAGCCAACAAGAACAATCAGGGAGTCAATTTAACAGCATAGTTCACTTGCCAAAAATGCAAATGGCTACCTGACCCTAAACTATGCAATAAACTTTAACTGGCACAATAAAAGTTAGCCTAATCTCGCACTGCGTTTTGGGTCAAGCCCCTGTCTCCGATATATCAGCGATTTTTAAAGGCATTTTTATTTTACAAATATTTATCCTGATAATATCAGAATGCTTTATTTATAATATTTAATTTAACTCATGCTTAAGTCAAGTTATAGAAACATAAGTTATCGGGCAGTCGCCTGATAACTTATGTTTCAACTGAGAATGTAAAATAATTAGTGCCAATAAAATCGCTGTACTTATGGGAGACTACTACAGTGTAAAGTAAGATATGGACGATAGATAGAAGCCCACAACTTCAGTTGTGGGAATAAATATAAAATGATGAATTCATAACCGTTTTAACGGTTTTACAATATTAAAAAACCATTAAAATGGTTAATACATCAGTTCTTGATTTTCATACCCACGATTAAAATCGTGGGCTTCTATCAACACCAAAAAATACAATATAGAAAATGTATATATCAAAACTAATTTTACATAGCACTAGCTATTTCTTAACGCTTGTCAAAATTTAGCATTAAAGATTGAGTTCTACAAAATATAATGCAGTGTATATTCGTGTTCTTCATTGCTAAAATTTCAACATTGAGCCAAAAGAGAAAGCTACACCTTGAGAATAATTTGGCAAAAATGCCTTATAATACCTAAAAGCAAAACCAATTTCAAAGCGGCTCTTTTCAAACGCTATACCATAAGAAAAATGCCACGGCTCATTTCCACCTATACCAAATCCTATTCTTATCGGTATATTTTTATGAACAAAGTATTCGCATCCAATTGAAAATTTCGGCTGAGTTGAAGTTAAAATACTATTTTTAAACCCCTGAACATACTCAAAATACATCTCTATCTTTTTGTATTTATACGAACTACCTAATCGCATACTAATAGGTATCTTCTGTGTAAAACTATTGATGCTATAACTTGTATCAATACTCGTAAATAAAGAATCTTCCAATTCTGATACCATAATAGAATCAGCATAAAATCTGTTAATATTACTCTTACAATCCTTATTCCAATGTATAAAACCAAAGATATTATTAACTGTCAGTCCAATAGAAATATTATGCGTAATCTGACTGAACAATCCCACATCAAAACGAAGTCCATTTCCACCTGCGCAAGTTCTATATTCAATGTTATTATCTACAAAAAAGCCCGTATCTTTTGTGTATAAATGCCCTTCAAAGTTTGTTATCTCTGCATAATTATAACCATGCAATATGCCTAAATTTAGCCCAGCATAGATGGGTGGAATAGAATCTTTTATTACGAAAAATTCCTTTAATTTTTCAATATTTAACTCTTTTCCATAACCAAGTTTTATTTCTCCAAAAAGAGCTGCTTCTGCATCATTATCTTTGAAATCATAAACCGTTTCCCATTCATTGCCATTTAGTAGCAAATCAAAATAGTTTTTGGAAAAGTTGCCATATCCAGCACCAATTATAGAAAATGCAATAGCATAATTTTTATAAGATAATGCCAGACATGGAATAAATGTGCCAAAATTACCATTCAATTCAAAGCCAGATTCAGGAATTTTATCTAATAATTCTTTCTTGTCATCTTCTGATAGATATTTGCCAGTTATATCATTGTAATATGCTAATGAAAAAGCATTGTTATAGACCGAAAAATTTGACTGTAATAAACTGATAGTGAATGGATTTTTAATAATGCCCAATTTTGCTGGATTCCAATAAAGTGCTTGGACTCCTGATGCTTTTGTAATATAAGCATCCCCCAATGCAAAGCTTGTAGGATTGCTAATTGGCTGAGCAATAGCATTTACTGTGAAAATAAAAATCATACAGATAACTATAGAGATTGAAAATGGCTTCATTATGATTTTTCCTAATCTATAAGTTTTTATGGTATCTCTGCTGAATAAAAAAATACCACAATTAATTTTATAATTTGAAAAACAATATTGTTTTAAATATATGTCAACTTTAATAGAAAAACTTTCCGAAATAATTTGTCATTTCTAATTTGCATAAACCTAAACGCACAGAAATATCTTAACTCACTAACAGACAGTCAATTGGCATG
>QMNM01000190.1 GCA_003647765.1 Candidatus Cloacimonadota bacterium | reverse complement strand
TTTAGTCAGCGTTTTTCAGTGTGCTATTTCTTTTCTTGTTTTCTTAAACTCTCGCATCTAAGGATGATTTTATTATGATTGATATAAAATTTCTTAAGAAGGTATCAATTTTCAAAAAACTCACTGATAGGCAGTTAATAAAAATTGCAAAGGTAATGCGGAAAAGGAAATTTAATGCTGATGATTATATCATTGAAGATGATAGTACCGGGCATTCTTTGTATGTGTTATTACAAGGTAAGGTTAATATTTCCAAGAAGTTAACTATGCTAATACGAGAGAATACGGACGATTGTAAAAAATTAGCGAGTTTAAGTGCAGATACTCATCCAATATTTGGGGAAGTTGGGTTAGTTAGTGATGCTAAAAGAACAGCAAATGTAATTGCACAGACCGATTGTGAGGTTTATGAATTAACCAGGAATGATTTTATAAAGATTGCACAACAAGATTATCAAATTGGATTTTATGTTTTAGCAGAGATTGCTAATAATTTAGCAATAAAATTAAAAAAAACAGATGAAGAAGTCATTAAGCTTACAACAGCATTAACATTATCATTTGAATAGGATAAAGATATGCAATGGATATTTTCTCCGAAATTATTAGAGCGGATTACGGATTTTCTGCATGCGAATAGGAAAAGAAGAATCAAGAGATTGATAGATGGGATGCATTCAGCAGATTTGGCTGATGTTATTAATAGTTTGGATAGTAAAGACAGATTTCTCTTTTTTGATATGATTTCTGATGAAGTAGCCGCTGATATCATTTCCGAGCTACATAATGATTCAAGACGGATTATTCTTAACCAAATAAAATCAGAGCAGTTAGCCAAGATAATTATTAAAATGGATACAGATGATGCTGTGGACATTTTAGAAGAATTAGATAAGCAACAATATTACTTAGTACTAAATAATATACAGGAGAAAAATAAAGAAAAGGCAGAAGAACTACAAAAGTTACTCCAATATGAAAAGAAAACTGCTGGTGGAATTATGGACACAGAGGCTATTGCTGTGTCCAGTGAATTTACGCCTCAACAGGTTAAAGAGTATATAAAAAATCTGGATGTTGACATATCTGATTTCCATTACTTATATGTTGTTAATGAAGATAATGTTTTGTTAGGCAAAGTTTCACTCTCTAAAATGTTCATTGCTGACGACCAAAGTAAAGTAAAAACTCTTATGGAAGATGGTGTTATCTCTGTAAATGTAGATACGGACCAGGAGGAGGTTGCAGAACTATTCCGTAAATATGATTTGATGACTATTCCTGTTGTTGATGATGAGAATCATTTATTAGGTCGTATTACTTTTGATGATGTTATTGATGTTATTGATGAGGAGGCCTCGGAAGATGCTTATAAAATGGTCGGATTGGAGACAGAGGATAAGGTCTTCAGCACACCAATAGAATCTATGAAGAAAAGAATATTCTGGCTGTCTATAAATTTAGGAACAGCAATATTAGCCGCTAGTGTTGTTAGTTTATTTGAAGGAACTATTAACAAGTATGTATTATTAGCTGTATTTATGCCCATTGTTGCTGGTATGGGTGGAAATGCTGGCACACAAACTCTTACAGTAATCATAAGAGGTATTGCTTTACACGAATTGACTTTTCATAATACAAAAAGGGCTATATTTAAAGAGATAGCTGTTGGAGGATTAAATGGAATAGTTTTAGGAAGCATTTCAGCACTTGTAGCTTATTTATGGAAAGGTAATCCTATATTAGGAGTAATATTAGGAATGGCAATGATTTGTAACATGATTATTGCTGGATTATTTGGTGCTTTGGTGCCAATAACATTACGAGCAATAAAAATTGACCCAGCATTAGCATCTGGGGTCTTTGTTACTACTCTTACTGACATTAGTGGCTTTGCGTCCTTTCTCGGATTAGCAACAATCTTTATGAAATTTTTAACTAACTAAATTGTTAGGAGGAGAAGTGATTGGAAAGCGATTACATCGTTCTACAAAAGATAAAATATTATTCGGAGTATGTGGAGGACTTGCTGAATATTTAGAGGTTGATTCCTCATTAGTAAGGATTATCTGGGCAATAGTAACTTTATTAGGTGGAAGTGGTATAATTGCTTATATTATTGCTGCTATAATCTTACCTGAAATGGGAAAAAACAATGCAGAACAGATGACAATTAAGTATGAGCCAGAGAAAAAAGTGGATTACAAAAAATTATATCGTAGTGTAAATGAACGAATGATTTGGGGTGTTTGTGGCGGTATAGCTGAATATTTTAACATTGATGTTAGTTTAGTAAGAATTGGGTTTGTATTATTTGCTACATCAGGCGGATTTGGCGTATTACTCTATATTATTATGGCTATAGTTATGCCAAATAAAAAGTAATGCAGAAAAGATAGAGAAAATTAGCCACAAAAATACACAAAAACACACAAATTTTCTTGATACTTAAATAGTAAGTTATTCTTATAGAAAACCTCAATACATACACTATTTATATGCATTATTCTATAATTTTGCTAATTTTATCTGACTCTATTTCTTTTTGAAAGAGTACTATGCGGTTTCTACCATTTTCTTTGGCATTATAGAGTGCAACATCAGCATAGTTTATTAAATCGAATATAGATTCTGCTTCGTCCTCTGGTACAGAGGAAATACCTATGCTGACAGTAATTCGTACAGGTTTGTTATTAAATTTTATTCGCATATTGGAAATTTTATCTTTTAGTTTTTTAGATACCTTAAAAACCTGTTGTTTATTAATACGAGGGAAGACAACTATAAATTCTTCTCCTCCATATCGTATAGCAATATCACTTGTACGGATATTTTTTGAAATTGTATCTGCTATTGATTTCAAGACCTTATCACCAAATTGATGTCCATAAGTATCATTGATTTTCTTAAAATGATCAATATCAATCATAATTAAAGAGAAATTATCTCCATACCTGGAAAATAGATTAAAAAATTCTTCTAAAATCTGATCCATATAACGACGGTTATTAAGACCTGTTAATTTGTCAGTTAGTGAGTCCTTTTCCAATTTTTTATTTGATTCTAATATCTCCCGAAAATGATGTTTATGCCTTTCATCTAATTTCCTTAAAGTAGTAATTTTTTCTGCCAATCTTGCTATCTCTTTATCTTTCTTTTCAAGCAATCCTCTATCTAAATAAGGAATTTTGTCAACATTTAATGTCTTCAATATCAGCTCATTTCCGCCATTTACACAAATTAAATGGTACTGTATATTGTCAACGATAACTGGCATTATCTGACTTTCTATTTGTAAATGAAAAAATTCAAGTAATTTTATAATATCAATATTAGGTAATAATTCTGTAATCAATTTATTCTTGAAATGTTCTGCTTTCCCTTTGATAGAGAAAAATCTAAGAAATTGCTGATTTATAACTTTAATTTTCATATTTTGGTTTAGAATAGCTACTCCAAAATCTAAAAAGGAATAGGTCATATTGATTTTTCTTTTAAAGAAAATATAGAATATAACGCCTAAAGCCAATAAAAGAATTACTTCAACTATTAACAATATGCTTAAGTAATTATATGGCATTTTTGCCTCTTAATGTAAAATGGATATTGTTAAATTTATTATCATGAGTCCACTCCAAAAACCATTCACTCTGTGAAATATAAGTAGATGAATAATTAGACAAAGAAGTTATTTCACATTGTAAAAATGATTAAAATGCATTATTCCCCTTGAATACACAGCTTCAATTGTTGGTAATAGAATACGATAAGTCCATTTTAATTGTTTTTATAGCAGATTCGTAAATTTTTTTTTAGAATTTGAGAAATTAAAACAAATTGATAATGATTCAATATTAAAGACATCTTTTGCGTAAGGTGAGATTGTAAGAAAAATAAGATGCTTTTTCATAAGAACGCCTAAAAGTCAATCTTGCGAAGGTTGCTAATTGTATTATTTTAGTGATACTTCGTGGCTACATTTTTCAGCCACTAAGAACACTAAGTTACACTAATGAATATTAAAAGAAAATTAAAAATAATCTCTGTGTTCTCTGTGTCTCTGTGGTAAATACTTCGTGAACTTCGTGGCTACATTTTCCAGCCACTAAGAACACTAAGTTACACTAATGAATATTAAAAAAAACAAAAAAAATATT
>QMNM01000189.1 GCA_003647765.1 Candidatus Cloacimonadota bacterium | reverse complement strand
TTATAGAAACAAGGTCGAAGGTTTAGAAGTTGGTAGAGTGTTTTTAGAAGATAATTTTCCGGAGTATATGTTATGATAGTAGATAAAAAATACTGGATAATCCTTTTTAGTAATGGTTCTTGAAGATTACAATTAGGTGTACTAAAATCATTAAATTATGATGATAGAGAAAATGTAGTACAGTTTGCTATAGCCGAGGATGGTTTTGAAAATAAATACTTTAATGATAAAATGAAATGGTATTATAAAGGTGAGGAAGTTTGTACTTATGACCATAACAATATTTTTGAATATGAAGATTTAGACAAAGCCTATTTAGCTTGGTTAAATATGTATGGATTAAATCTTGCCATTATCGGTGATTTTGTAGATGAACAATTAGAAGAATATCCAGAAAGATTTTTATAGGAGAATGAATGAAAATAGTTATTAAAGTAGGAACATCGGTATTAACCGATGGGGATTCAATCAATAAAGAAAGAATGTTAAATTTAGTTTCTTTAATTGTTGATTTAAGAAAAGACAATGAAGTTGTGTTGGTTAGTTCTGGAGCAGTAGCTTTAGGATACACAAAAAAGAAACTTGATAAAACAATCTTAAAGAATAAACAGGCTCTTGCAGCAATTGGTCAACCATTAATGGCGAAGATTTATGATGAGTTATTTGATATTTATGGTGTTCATACAGCACAAGTGCTTGTAACAGATAAAAACTTGTCAAATGGAAAAGAGGCACATAAATTTAGAGATACAATAGAATCATTACTTGAAGCAGATATTGTGCCTATTGTTAATGAAAATGATGCAACGAATACCTCAGAGCTTGAGGTTGGGGATAATGATCAATTGTCAGCATATATCACAAAAGGTATTGATGCAGATTTACTTGTTATACTTTCTGATATTGATGCATACTATAATTGTGATCCAGTAAAAAATTCGAATGCAGAAGTATTAAGTCGAGTAGTAGTAGTCAGTTATGAAGAAATAATGAGAACTTCCGATCAAGGAACAGGTTTTTCAACTGGAGGCATTACTACAAAGCTTAAAGCAGCAAAATATTTGATGGACAATAATATTCCAATGTTTTTGGGAAGTGGATTGGATTTAGAAGAAGTAAGTAGTTATCTTTTGATTGGGAATCAAATAGGTGGAACTCTCTTTAGTAGGCAGTAATCTTATATTTCCCAGCTACAAGAGAGTTAAATACTTCGTTATCTAACAACCTATCAATATACTTAATGTATCTATCTGGATAATGGTTCAAAAGTTCAAGGAAATCCCTATATAAGTATAGTGTTTCCTCAAACTCAAATGAAGCTGAACAATTCACTAACTTAAACATATAATCAATCTCCATCATACCAAAGTCTGTGTATAATAAATCTGTGTCTTTTTTAGCAATGTGTATCACGATATTTAATGGCTGTGTAAACTTTGTTGTCAACCAACCATCATGTATCTTTTCACATACTCTCATATTGAAATCACCATTCTTTGTAATAGAATTCAATTTGACCAAATAAAAAGCACCATCTTTTCCAGACTGCCAAAAATACTCTTTACCTCTAACTATCATAACTTTACCTCTTAAATGATTTCTGTAACTCTTGGGTCACCGTTGAATGCTGATTTAGAAATCGTTCAAATCTCCGTGCGATAGTATCAAACTCATTTGACCCTAATGATTCAAGAGAATCATACGAAAGACCACTTGATAACTTAGACATGTATTTGAAATTTGTATGTATTGTCATACGGTTTATAATCCGTGCTACTGACCGCCTATCACCTTGTAACACAAGATAATACTCTGGATAGTCTTTAAGGAGTAAGTCGTTAAAAATGGTATGTCTGTAATCATAAACGGCATTCCGTTGCGGACTGCTTCTCATACCAAAATCTAATCTACCTTCCTTATATGTATCTTGATTTATTTGCATCATAGAATACCATAAAATCTTTTTTCACAGCAACTTTAAGTGTTTCAATAATTTTGGTCATAATTAGGTTTGATTTATTTGTAGTAATAATATCTTCTAAGAAGTGTTTTGTTCTTACTGCTTTTAATGATTGTTCATCCCAAAAAATAAAGTCTGTAAATGGATCAAATTTCTCTGTTTCTGTTTCAGTATAACCTCTGTCAAATCTAAAGGTAGCTCCAGATAATTCTGGGTGATTTTTAATTTCATTATCAATTAAATCAAGTAGTGGTTGACCCTCATACTTTCTGATAGCTGTTTGAAGTGTATCTAACTCTTTTTCTCTACCATCAGCCTTATATTTCTTTTCAGGGTCAGTTTCATTTAGTAACTCTATAAATTCCATTTCATCTTCATTTAATGAATATGGTAATACTTTGTCTTGTAAATCACTAATTGTCATTTCTAATTCATAGTATATATACCATTTCGCAGAGATAATTTGAGCATAAAGGAATGCCCCATTATCTATCAATCTAAACCAATCACCAGAACAATAGATACTATATCCATCTTTGTATTGTTCTTCCAATCTGTTTATGCTGTCTGCCACTCTTTCAGGAGTCCAATGGTCAGAACCTTTTTCCATCCACTGCCTACATTCTTCAACAGAATCATACTGTGCTTGTTTTTGGAACTTCCACCAATCTAAATCAAACTCATAGAATGTTGGATAATCAAAAAGAGTTTCTTTTTCATCATCAATTCTACCTGGTTCCCAACAAGTAAGATAATCATATTTAGGATTACCAGTCTGCTTGAGAAATTCAGCATTAATATCATAAGTTTGTTTTTCTGTTAAATCTGACCAAAAATCATCTCTTGGGTTTTCATCTGCATGAATATCGTCCACAATAGGGAGTTTCGCATATTCGGGATATTTCTCTTCTAATATTTTTTCCAATGTATCATTCATATGCTTTTCTCCTATTTGATTTCTTTAGTTAGATTTTTTACAGCAGTCTTGATATCTTTACCTTGAGACTCTGCTGTAAAATTTCCAATTGTAACTGTGCCTGAGTAGTTGTTAGTAGATTTTTTTTCAATCAAATAGAAATCCTCTGGATTACCTTCAATCTTTTTTCTCAACATTACTGCTGTAACTTTTTCTACTAACGCTTTTTCTTGCTTTGTCAATTTTGTTCCTTGTGTGTTTATATTATATTATTATACATTAAATTAAAACTATCAATTAAATCCACCATTCTGGATTAATAGTTTTAGATTTTCTTATATTCTTAATTACTGTGAATTTCCAAGGTGGAATGAGAGTGTAAAGAACGATAGGGGCAGATACAATGGCGACCTTGCTTAGAAAAAAAGTCCATAAAGTTGCATCTTCCCAAGCTAAAGGCTTGAGTTCTTTCAATTCAGCAACAGAACCTTTAGCCGTTATGCCGTTCATATCTTTAACTAAGTCAAGTAAAGCTTCCTTACGACTATTATACATCATAACATTGGCGTCCAACTCAAGTATTTCAGTATCCAACATCTTGATTGGTTCGATACTGTTATAGGTAAGTCCTACACTTTTGATTATCCAAGAGTAAGACATTATGCTATCTACGATTCTTTTTATTGAAGTAGTTGTTCATATCAGAACCATCTTCATCTGCAACATAAGGTTTTGCTTCTTTAATACTGTTACTTGATATAGCAGAGCTAATAAGTTTATCAGTAATCATGTTATAAACACCTCTAAAGTGTTCGATAACCCATTGGATTGCATCATCAAATACAAATCCAGCTATACTAAACGGCCACCAAAGAACCCAATAAGCAATACGGTCATTGCTAAAGTTAGAGAGTCTATAACGAACATCTTCTTCACTGTCATAATCTTTAATGAATTTCTTAATAAGTCGTCCCCATTTGAAGAATGACCAAAATAAACCAAAACTAATATACACAAGTAAAAATACCCATACATCTAAAATAGAGCCTACTTGAACAAATGCACCATGAGTTCCCCAATCATAAAATAATATTGCTATCAGCCCTATAAATGGAACACTTGCATGTTCTTCCCATAAAAATCCGACCATTAATACACTAATGATCCCTATTACTATAATCTCATACCACACAATTGCAGCA
The DNA here is from genome assembly GCA_003647765.1 of Candidatus Cloacimonadota bacterium. Classification (GTDB taxonomy): domain Bacteria; phylum Cloacimonadota; class Cloacimonadia; order JGIOTU-2; family B8-G9; genus B8-G9. The sequence continues at coordinate 83 of QMNM01000189.1, read as the reverse complement.
AAGAATAACGAAATTGGTTCTACCATATAAATCCTTTTTTGTTAGTTTTCTAACTAAGGAGATTATACCGCAAAGAACCTTAA
>QMNM01000188.1 GCA_003647765.1 Candidatus Cloacimonadota bacterium | reverse complement strand
TTTATTACGAGCAATATGCCCAAAAGATACTATTGTATTTGTAATACTTGTCCCAATATTTGCACCCATAATTATAGGGATAGCCAATTCTATTGCATTATATCCAGAAGATGATAACAAACCACTAGCAACAAATCCAACTACAATTGAAGTAGTTGCAGAGGAACTTTGAATAATACTTGTGGCTAATATTCCAATAAATACACCTATTACAGGATTACTAACGCCTTTTATTAATGCTTCTGACATGTCAACAAAACTCTTAAACACAGAACCCATCAAAGAAATGCTTATGAAAAATCCATACAGGCAAATTAACAAAGCGAAAATTTTCCAGAAAACTCCTATTTTTTGCTTTGATATATTCATTTTTGCCACTATAGCTCCTTGTGTATTTAGGACTTTCAAGGATTAGGTTAGAACAGTGTACTATATGCCTTTGGCAGGCACCTCTATATGATATAATTATGTTCATTTGCCTGCCATTTTGTAACTTGACAAAGTAATTCTACTGAATGGATAAATAATCTTATTAAAATATTTGATGTCAAATTTTATACTGTTAATAGCACGGTTCAATAAATCAAATTTGTATGCGATAAAATGTTTGACAGGTACAGCGTATATTGTCGGATATTGCAATCAATTTCTTATATTTAGGAAAATAGACAAGCGAGGTGAGATTCTATATGAAAGAGATAGACATTTTGATAAAGAATGGCACAATTCTAACAATGAACAAAGAAACTGAGATTATTGAAAATGGTTTTTTAGCAATAAAAAATGGAAAGATTATTGATATTGGCAAGTTATCTCAACAAACTAATGATATTCAGGCAAAGAAAATAATAAATGGAGAGAATTACCTGATAATGCCAGGTTTTATAAATACACATACTCACTCAGCAATGTCTTATTTTCGTGGCATTGCTGATGATTTGCCATTAAAAAAATGGTTAACAGAATATATATGGCCCATTGAAAAAAAGTATGTCTCTCCTAAATTTGTGAAAAATGCAAGTGAATTGGCGATTGCTGAAATGATATATTCAGGTATTACCTCTTTTGTTGATATGTATTTTTTTGAAGATGAGACAGCAAAAGTATGTAATCAAATTGGCATCAGATGCTTTTTGGGAGAAGGAATGATGAACTTTCCAACTCCAAGTTTTAACACGACTGATGATAATCTAAAATTCATTGAAGAAATGCATGATGAATATATTGATAATGATTTAATAAATTTTAATCCAGCGCCTCATGCTATCTATACTTGCAGTAAAGAGAATATACTAAAAGCAAAAAGGCAATCTGATAAAATAGGTAGCATTCTTCACATTCATCTATCTGAAACTGAAGAGGAAGTTCAAGAAAGTATCAAGAAATATGGAATGCGGCCTGTGGAATACTTGCATAAAATCGGTGTATTGGATGAGAACTTACTTATTGCTCACTGTAATTGGATAAATGAGAAAGAGGCAGAACTGCTTGCAAAATATAAAGTTAATATCGCAATAAATCCAGAAAGTAATATGAAGCTAGCTACTGGGATACCACCTATCAAAAATTTCCTTGATTATAATATAAATGTCTCATTAGGCACAGATGGAGCGGCTAGTAATAATAATTTGGATATGCTTGGAGAAATGGATACTGTTGCTAAATTAGCAAAGGCATTTTACAAAGATTCTGCTTTCTTGAATGCTAAAGAAGTTGTCAAATTTGCTACTATAAACGGTGCAAAATCTGTGAATAAACAAGACGAATTCGGCTCATTAGAAAAGGGAAAATTAGCTGATGTTATTCTTATATCCTTAGATGATGTTAAAAATATACCTTTATACAATTATTATTCTCATCTTGTTTATGTGATAACCAGAGAAAGTGTAAGGACCGTAATTATTGATGGTAAGATTATAATGGAGAATAAGGAATTCAAAACCATAGATATTGATAAAGTAAAACAAAATGCTTATAGTTTTGCTAAAAATATTAAAAATGATTTATCAGTACATCGGGTCCGCGAATATTAAATACAAATTCCCAGTAAATATTACTTTGTCAAATTAGGCTGCTACTGTGTAATACTATAAAGATAGAACACACATGACACGAATTATACAGATTTTTATTACAATATTTTTTATCCGTGTTATCAGTGTAATCCGCGTTCTATTTCTTATCCCTTTTGTTAAAACTCAGTAGGACAATACACAGATACACTTGATCATACAGGATTTGTAATCCTGTATTCTACTGAATAAAACGACAAATATAAAATGTAAAAATCACTCTATTCTTGATTCTTCGCGAGGCATCAATACTCACACTTTTGTAACTTGACAAAGTAAAATTAATTTTCTAGTATAAAAATTATTTAAGAATTCTGTGTTTTTGTGTCTCTGTGGCAAAAAATTTTCGGATTTTATTCAATTGTGCGTTTGCCATTTCCTAATTTTACTCAACCAAAAAATTTGACGCTATAAATCTGCCTTTCCAATTTTGTAATTATGCAATTAGATGATAATAAGATTCAAAATATCGGTATTGTAAAATCTATTGATGACGGGTTTGCTCTTGTAGAAATAAATAGAATTGATACTTGTGGACATTGTTCAGCCAAGTCATTTTGTTGGACTGGCAGCAATGATCAACCAATATTTCATAGAGTAAAAAATACTTTAAATGCTAAAAAAGATGACAAAGTGCAACTATCTTTTATACCAAAAATCCGCTTATTTTCCTCATTTATTGTGTACATATTTCCATTATTACTGATGATTATTGGGTATGTTCTTGGTAAATTCATATTTATACTTTCAGAGGATATGTCTATTGTTATTGGGCTTGGATTTCTTTTGATAAGTTTCTTTATTATTAGACAAATAAATAATCATTTTGAGAGGCACAAGCCATCCTATATTATAATGGAAAGAAAACTTTGAAATGAAAATTACATTAAAAAATATGGTATTTTACGGCTATCACGGTACTCGCAAAGAGGAGCGGACATTAGGACAGCGATTTGCTGTTGATGTAAGTCTAGAGAATAATTCGCAAAATGATAGAATTATAAAAAAACTAGAAGATACAATTGACTATACCAAAATATTTTATTCAATAAAAGAGATCGTAGAAAATTATAAATTTCATCTTTTAGAGCTATTATGCAACAAGATCTTAGATAAAATTTTTTATGATTTTCCATTGGTTGAGCGATGTAATATAAAAATCAGGAAGATTGCTGTGCCAATTGATGGACAATTAGATTATGTGCAAGTGGAAATGGATAGAACAAGAGACGAATTATAATTTTGCTTTTGTTAGCCTTGGATGTAATTTAGGTAATTGTGAAAAATCCATACAAAAGGCAAAAGAATGCATCAACAATTTACCAAACACAAAAATAATTCGTGCATCCTCCACCATCAAGACAAAACCAGTTGGCTATCTAAATCAGCCAGATTTTCTGAATCAAATTATATTAGTCTATACTGATAAAAGTGCGGAAGGTTTGTTGCAGGTTCTATTACAAATAGAAAAAGACATAGGAAGAATACGCACAAAAAAATGGGGTCCAAGAATAATTGATTTGGATATTCTATTTTTCAACCATCAAATTATACGTAAAAAGAGTTTAGTTATTCCGCATCCGGAGATAAAAAATCGTAGATTTGTCCTGCAATTGATGACAGAATTGGCTGGAGATTTTATCCATCCTCAAACAAAGAAAACTATGCAAGAGATGTATAATGAATATCTACAAATTGCAACACAGCAGTAAGGCGTCTTCGCGGTGAATAAAAACTTTTGATCAGGCACTTAAAACTGAAAGGTGTAAAATTGGAAATCAATATAGAAAAAATCATACAAAGACTAAAACTAATAAAATCTAAACTTGAAAAAGAAGGATTTATTATTGAAGGGATTTTTGGTTCTTATGCAAGAAATCAAGCAAATAAAGATAGTGATTTAGATATACTTTATGATGTGAATAATAAATTTATAGAAAGATATGGTGGATTTGGAAGTTTTGGTAGAATTAGCGATATAAAAGAAGAATTACAGAATGAATTTGGAGTTAATATAGATTTAGTTGTAAAAACTGAACTAACGAGAACCGGTAGGAAATATATTTTGAAGGATGTTGTAAATGTTTGAAAAAGATATTGCA
>QMNM01000187.1 GCA_003647765.1 Candidatus Cloacimonadota bacterium | reverse complement strand
TTTTTCTCTAAAAATGAAGATTAGAAAAATACCGCCATAATTTATTTTCCATTCCGCTATCTTGGTAAAGGACGTGAACGCCCTGCTTCTGCGTTTTTACCCCTTATCCCAGTCATAGATGACTGAGCTATTTATACATTTATACTCATAAGTAAAATAAATATGCCCTGAAAAATCACTGATATTTCGGGACGGGGAACAGGCAGTGGTTTTTAGAGTGAACACATAAATAGTATTACTATTTTTTTTATTAAGAAGCAGAAAAAAGTTGACATTGTTTTAATTACTTTTATATTTTTGTTATAAATTTGTAATGGTTTCAAATATGAAAAAAATATCTGAAGGATCCACTGTGGGTGTTAAGAATGTTTTAAAGTCGGCTGGAATTAAGCCAACTTATGAAAGATTGAGAATATTAAAATATCTTGAAGAAAATAACAATCATCCAACTGTGAATATGATCTATGATGAAGTCGTAAAAGACATTCCCACTATATCAAAAACAACTGTTTACAATTCTCTTAATTTATTTGTTGAAAAGGATCTTGTTTTACCATTAGTCATAACAGGGACAGAAGTGAGATATGATAGAAACACAAAACCGCATCATCACTTTTTGTGTGAAAAATGTGGAAAAATCTATGATATAGATATTGAATGCCCATACTTCAAAAAAGGATATGTTGACGGATATAAAATAAAAGAATTGCATGGCTATTTTAAAGGGATATGTAAAGAATGTTTGAAAATCAAATAAGATATTGGATAACCAATAATATTCCAAATGATATCTTTGTTTTTTGTTATTTTATTTGACATTTGTAATTTGGATTTTGAAATTTATTTATTATTTAGATTTTGCTATTTTAAGGAATAATTTATGCTTGTAATTATAATAGGATTTATAAAAGAAGTCTGGAACTTACTTTTGGCAATGTCTCCTTATCTTCTTTTCGGATTTTTGATAGCCGGTATATTAAATCTTGAAATCCCAAGAAAAAAAATTTATAAGCATTTATCGGGCAGCAATATAAAATCAGTGGTGAAAGCTGCGATTTTTGGAGTTCCTTTGCCTCTATGCTCTTGCGGAGTTATTCCTGTTGCAGCATACTTAAGAAAAGAAGGTGCAGGGAAAGGGGCAACAGTATCATTTCTTTCCTCTACTCCAACTACAGGCATAGATTCAATCCTTGCAACATATTCATTACTTGGTCCAATATTTGCCATTATAAGACCTGTGGCTTCGTTCTTTGCAGGTATCTTTGGTGGAACTCTTACGAATCTTATAGAAAAATCCCAAGAAAAAAAGTTCATTGTTAAAAAAGGCTTTCAATGTAATATTTGTAATAATACAACTCCTCATTCTCACACAATTATTGAAAAGGTAAAGAATATTTTTCAATATGCATTTGTTGAACTTATAGAAGATATTGCAAAATGGATTCTAATTGGAATCCTTGCTGGTGGAGTAATAAGTTATCTGATTCCCGGACACATTATTGAACAATATCTTGGAAATCCAATGTTTGCATATCCTTTGATGCTTTTAGTAGCATTACCGATGTATGTTTGTGCAACTGGTTCAATCCCAATTGCTGCTTCTCTAATATTAAAAGGTATGGCGCCGGGTGCAGGATTGGTTTTTCTAATAGCAGGTCCTGCAACTAATACTGCAACATTATCTTTTGTTGCTGGAAAACTTGGTAAAAAAACAATGTTCATTTATCTTTCTACAATAGTGATAACATCGCTTCTTTTTGGCTTTCTCATAGATTATATCTGGAAGATTTCTGGGAATAATATAAATCTTATAATAGGTGGAACAAAGATGCTTCCTCTTTGGTTAAAAACCGCATCAGCGATTTTACTTACAATTTTTATCTTAAAAGCGTTTCTAAAAAATTTCAAAAAAAAAATAAATGTGAAAAAGGAAATTATAAATACGGGCAAAGTTTTTAATGTTCCAGATATGTCCTGCCAGCATTGCGTAAAGACAATAGATAATGCAATAAGAAAACTGGAAGATATAAAAGATGTATTCATCAATCTAAAAACAAAAAAGGTAAAGATAATCGGCAGTGTTTCAACAGAGTTAATTGTCTCAACCATAAAAAGTGCTGGATATTCTCCAAAGGAGGTAAAAAGTGAATAAGAAAACATTACACAAAATTAGTTATGGCTTATATGTAATTAGTTCAAAATTAGATGGTAAGTTCAACGGTCAAATTGCAAATACAGTTTTTCAAATAACTTCAGACCCACCTACATTTGCAATAAGTATAAACAAACAAAATTTCACTCACGAATTTATCAATGAAAGCAAGGTCTTTACTGTATCAATTCTGTCAGAAGATGCGACAATGAAATTTATTGGAAATTTCGGATTTAAATCAGGGAGAGATATAGACAAATTCAAAGAAATAAAATATAAGTTGGGATTAACGAACTGTCCGATTATTCTTGATTATACAGTTGCTTATTTAGAATGTGAGGTTATAAATAGTTTAGATGTTGACACTCACACAGTTTTTATTGGAAAAGTGATAGATGCAGAGATTTTCATTGATAAGAAACCTATGACTTACGATTATTATCATAAAGTTAAAAAAGGTAAGGCACCAAAAACTGCTCCGACATATATTAATGATAAAATAATAAAAATTAAGAAGGAGGAAAAAACAATGAAAAAGTATGTATGTACAATATGTGGTTATGTATATGACCCAGAAGTTGGAGACCCTGATTCAGGCATAAAACCAGGAACGCCATTTGAAGATATTCCAGACGATTGGGTTTGCCCAGTATGCGGTGTTAATAAAGATATGTTTGAATTACAGGAGAATTAAAAATGGCTATAAGAAAAATTAAAGCAGATATATTTTCTATCGGTGCTATTGACTGGGATAGGAAACTATTTGACGAACTCATTCCTCTGCCTGACGGCACAAGTTATAATTCCTACTTGATAAAAGGAAGTAAAAAAATTGCGCTGATTGATACTGTTGATCCAGAAAAGGAAGATATTCTAATAGACAATCTGGAAAAATTGGAAATAAAAAATATTAATTATATCATTGCAAATCATGCTGAACAAGACCATTCTGGCACAATACCAAAAATATTGGAACTTTATCCGAATGCAAAAGTTGTAACAAATCAAAAATGTAAAACTATGCTTATGGACTTATTATCAATTCCAGAGGAAAAGTTTATTGTGATAAATGATGGTGATACTATTTCACTTGGTGATAAAACTCTCAAATTTATTCTTGCACCCTGGGTTCATTGGCCTGAAACAATGTTTACATATTTGAAAGAAGATAAGATATTATTCACCTGTGATTTTTTAGGTTCTCATTTTGCTACGAGTGAACTCTTTGTAAAAGATGAAGCAAAAGTTTATGAATCTGCAAAACGCTATTATGCAGAAATTATGATGCCTTTCAGAAATAATATCAAAAAGCATATTGAGAAAATTAGTAATTTGGATATTGAAATTATTGCCCCAAGTCACGGACCAATATACAGTAAACCTGAATTCATCATTGATGCTTACAAAGACTGGATTTCCGATGATGTGAAAAATGAAGTAGTTATCCCTTATGTTTCAATGCATGGAAGCGTAGAAAAAATGGTAAATTATCTTGTCAGTTGTCTAATTGAAAAAGGGATAACAGTAAAACCATTCAATCTAACAAAGACCGACATTGGAGAATTGGCAATTTCACTTGTTGATGCTGCAACTATTGTGATTGCTTCACCAACAGTTTTAGTTGGACCTCATCCTGCAATTGTAAGTGCAACTTATCTTGCAAATGCACTTAGACCAAAAACTAAATTTGCTTCAGTAATTGGTTCTTATGAATGGGGCGGAAGAATGATTGAACAAATTTCCGGAATGCTTTCTAATCTTAAAGTGGAACTTCTTTCAACAGTATTGGTAAAAGGACACCCTAAAAAAAGTGATTTCAAATCCTTAGAAAAATTAGCAGATGAAATTTTAGAAAAACATAAAAGATTGAAATGAGCCACAAAATAACACAAAAGAACACGAAAGAAAAATTATATTAAAGAAAGAAAATAACTTTATTACTATATCTAAATAAGTGTTTTGGCAAATTTTATCATATTATGAAAATTTGAAAGCATAGATAACTTGGATTTTTTAAGGAATTGATAAAAAGCACTTACAATCGTATTTAAG
>QMNM01000186.1 GCA_003647765.1 Candidatus Cloacimonadota bacterium | reverse complement strand
TGTGTGTGGATTTGTGCTGTCAGCAATAATCTTTATCAATGCAAAGGAAATCGTAAGTAATGGGTCATCAGGTGTGAGTCCAGAGTTATCATCAGAACCGTTGGGACTGACATACAAATCCTGATTGACCTGCTCTATTTTGTAATTTAGAATATCAAATGTAAAGTTCTCCATAGGAAAGGCAAAATAATCATTTGGATATAACACACTGAAAGTATCAACAATTACATTTATAGTCGGGCATTCGTTAGAAGCATATAAGTCCTTGCCTCCAAATAAAGCATTGTTAAGAAATATATTACAGCGATTGATGGGGTCAAAATTTATTTCAGAATAATACCTGCAATAGATTCCACCGCCTTTATCTGCACTGTTTCCAGAAATAGTAACATTGGATAGGGTTAGATTGGAACTTAAATAACAATGTATTCCCCCACCTCTATCATTGGCACTATTTTTGCTGATAGTAACATTGGTTAAACTTGGACTGGAAGAGCTACAATAGATTCCGCCACCATTATCACCAGCACTGTTTTCAGTGATTGTAACATTTGTTAAAGTTGGGATTGAGGACCGACAGTAAATCCCACCGCCATTGTCATTTGCACTATTTCCATCAATAGTAACATTGTTTAGAATTGGGTCAGAATCCCAATAACAGTAAATCCCGCCACCATCGTCGTTCACATTGTTTCCAGTTATGATGACATTGTGCAAATTCGGACTGGAATTTTCATAACATTGAATACCACCTCCCCGATGTGCAGAGTTTCCCTTTATATTGACATTGACTAAATTTGGATTGGAACCGAGATAGCATAAAATTCCTCCACCTCCAAAATAATAATTTGTGCCAGAAGAAGTATTTCCGATGATTGTGCTATTGATTATATCAGGACTGGAACCAGTACAGGAAATGCCGCCGCCATATTCAGCACTATTTTTACTGATAGTAACATTAACTATCCTTGTATTTGAAGAATGACAGCAGATTCCACCGCCCAAACCAGCACTATTTTTGGTTATCAAACAATTCTGTATCAAAATATCAGATGAAGTTCCACAGTAAATTGCACCGCCAGAACCACTTGATTTAGAATATTCTAATTTACAATAGCCAAATTTTGAGCTGTCCTGTCCGTTGCTATTAGTATTCCAAAATCTGATGCTATTCCAGCCAGTTGTAGTATCCTGTGCTGTAAAGATAATAGTATCAACCGCAGTTCCTTGTGCTACGAATCTGCCATAGATATTGAACTTATAATACCCGGAAAAAATCACCTGCACTCCGGGTTCAATAGTTAGTTCATCACCCAATTGAATTTGTATTTGACCATCAATAATGTATGGACTGTTAGCATAAGTCCAGATGCCATTTACATTCCCACCTGGAATGTGTGTGTCAGAAAAAGAGATTGTGGCAATGAATAATAAGCAGAATAAAATCGTTATTTTTTTCATTGTTCTAACCTGATTTTTCTTATTTGTTTAACAGGTAGAAACCATTTTGTTGATAATAATTTAAGAAATAATTTGCTTTATTCTAAAAATAGCGGTTTTTAGAATTTTTTTCTGTCTCTTTTTCTATTTCATTTTCAATAAATTCTAAAATTTCAAAAATAAATCTTGATTTATCAGGCACAACCTTATCTTTCCCAATGTGCTTATGAAACGGGAAATTATCAATTTCTTTATGATGTTCTGCATTATCCCAACGAATTATCAAATCTTTATCAAACCCAATAAATATATTCCATTAAAATACTGTTTTACTTCAATATGTTGCGTCTGTGTATTGTCCTACTAAGTTTTAACGAAGTAGGATTACACAGTTGCAATTTAACTAATTGTCAACCGAATTACACCTCTATCTCGGCTTGCTAAAAAAAGTTCTCCATTACTAAAAACACATTTGTAAATATAACCGACTTCATCAGCTCCAATTTTATCTATAAATTGAGGAATTGCAGGATTAGAAATGCTAAATAGATAAATTCCACCACCACCAAAACCTACAGCAAGATAATTTCCTTCCACATCAACAGATTGAGCATAACCATAATTTACATCATAACCATCTAACAATCTCGGATTTTCTTTGTCAGAAATATCAATGACCTGTAATCCGGCCTGTCTGTCAGCAATATAAGCATAATCACCAATAACTTTTACTGCTAATGCTTCACCCGGAGTATCTTCTGTTCCAATGATTTGACCTGTATAATCACTAATAAAAAATCCACATTGGTTCGCAGAAAAATAGATATAATCTTCTTCAATCTCATAATCTTTTAGAACTTTATCTGAAAATGTGAGATCACTACCGCCGCTTAATAACTGCCACGAATATAGCGTTAGATAATATTTTTTAATAAAAAATTCTTCTTTCGTAATATAAGAGATCTGTAATGTATCTTTTGTAGCATTTACTGTAAGTAATTTTGGATGTCTTGAATACCAATCCTCAAATCCATATCCTATCTCATATATTGAATCTAAATTTGTAAAATCATAACAATGAAACAACTTATCCTTATTACTATAAGTAACCATAAAACTATCTTGTTCCAAAACTGTAATATATTCAGCAGGAATGTCATTTTTCTCACCAATAATATCACCACTAGTTCTATCAAATATAATAATCCCTGTTTCGTCCTGAGCTACATAAATCGTATTGTCAGAAATATGAACATCTCTTGCATAACCTGTTGTTCTATAAACTTGACTAATTTTCAAAGCTTTTTCTTTATCTTCTATATCCGGTCTGTTAATTTTAGCACAACTTCCAATAATTAGTCCTATTGCTACTATTATTAAGATAAAATTTTTCATTTCCATTTATCCTTTCAAAAAGTTCTTTAATGTTTAGTCCTTCTCTATAGGTTGCCATCTATACAAACAGGCAATAATCCCACCTATATTATATTCAAAAAATTTTGACTGCATAAAAAATTCTATATATCTTTTGTCAAGAATAATATATTTTTTAATAAGAGTGTGAACCTTACAAAACAAAATTTTCTATTATAATTTGACATAATTTTTTGTAGTCCTTTTACATTGCTTAAAATACTAATCTTTATCAATCTTTCAATCTTTATAAATTTTTAATCTTTATTAGATAAGTCTGTGTCTCTGTGGTAAAAAATTTATATTATGAAAATCTTACAAAGATATATATTACGAGAGTATATAGGTCCATTTTTCCTTTCTATTGGCATTATTACATTTATAATGCTTTTGGATAGAATTCTTGATCTTCTAAATCTCATTATTGAGAAAAAATTGGATTTACTTTGCATTGTGCAAGTTTTTGGCTTATCTTTGCCTTTTATGTTGGCTCTGTCAATACCAATGTCTGTTTTGGTAGCGAGTATTATGGCATTTGGCCGTTTAGCAATGGATAATGAAATTACTGCTATTAAAGCCAGTGGAACAAATATCTACACTATGATGACACCTGTTGTAGCTGCTTCTTTTATCTTATCTATTTGTATGGTCTATTTTAACAATGCAATCTTACCAGAGACCAATCATCTATTGAAAAATATGCTTATTGATATACATTATAAACATCCAGCCACAGAATTGAAACCTGGCTTATTTACAAAAATAAAAAATTATAGCATATATTATCATCATAAAGACCATACAGATGGAATGTTAAAAGAGATAATTATTTATGATAAAAAGGATAAGAAAATGCCACAGACAATCATTGCGAAAAAAGGAGTTATAAAGTTCACAAATCATGGAAATTCTTTACAAGCGGTCTTATATAATGGACAAATTCACCAAACTGACCAAAAGGATAATGATAAATATCAACTTATTTGCTTTAAAAAATATACTCTAACAATTCCTGATTTAGGAATAAGAATAAAGCAGTCCAAAAGAGAATACCGTAGCGACAGAGAAATGAGCTCTAAAGCAATGAAAACCAAAATTGATGATTTAAGAAAAGATAAATTAAAAGTTGAACAAGAGCAGTTTGAATATGAAAAACAATTATTACAACTAGAAGATAGTAAGAGTTCAAGAGTTCAAGATGACAAGAGTTCAAGAAATCAAGAAATCAAGAAGACAAGAGTTCAAGATGACAAGAGAAAAAGTAAAGAGGAACGGAAGCTGCTTTCGTTAATTCAGATGAAAGAGAATAGGATAAAAGATATTGAGCATGATATAAATCGGTACAAGGTTGAAATTCATAAGAAATATTCT
>QMNM01000185.1 GCA_003647765.1 Candidatus Cloacimonadota bacterium | reverse complement strand
TAGTAATATTCCAAACGCTAAGAAAGGTATTTTGAACGAGTTATCCCGACAAGTCGGGACGAGAATATTAGGGGAGACAGGACCACTTACTGACTTTTCAAATATACAAAAACTTTATAGATATGCAGGATTGAACATACGAGAGAGGAAAAGTGGACAATATAAAGGACTTAACAAAATTAGTAGGAAAGGTCGTTCACTTTTAAGAAATATATTAGGAAAGCTTGCATTTTCCCTAGTAAAGAGAGATAGATTATTCGGTGAATATTATCATAGTAAAAAAGATTCAGGAATGTTGAGTTCAAAAGCAATGGTATCTGTAGAGAGAAAAGTTCTAAAAATGATATACGGACTTTCAAAACAAGAGAAAGATTTTGATATACAAAGAGTTTTCATTTGTAAATGTGAATATGACAAAGATAGCAAGCAATTGCAAGAGGCGGCATAATAACAGGAATAATGCACTAATATGAAAAGATATTATGTGAAATACCGGTATAAAGATGACCACAGTCGCATCACGACTCCGATTATAGGAGATCGTCAGGTGAAACATAATAGAGCGACTTTGCCAGTTGGCTGATTGGTCTTCTCTATGTCACTTTATACCGGCACTTTTCAATACAACCGATAAAGTAAGAATGCTGGTTCTGGTAAACTGGGACACAGCCGAAATAATAGCATAGTTGATGAGAAGTATATTTTCACATAATATATGTGTGCTTATCAAAAATAATAATGAGAATAATATCCATAAGTAAGATAGGAGCAGTAAAAAAGAATGAGCTTTATAGAATATTGCTTTTGCTACGCTTCAAGCAATATTTTATAAACAGTATGAAAATAATTTAAGAAATAATTTGCTTTATTTCACTTATAATGTCTTCTAAATTTAAATCTTCAAACAATTTCTCTTTTTCTTTTGTATAATCGCCATATCCTATTGTAAATTGATTCAAAAACCTCAATGTATTTGTTATTCCAATGGCTTTATTTAATACTAAAATCGCTTCTTTTGTTATATCATTTAAAGGCCTTGTTTGAATATTCATTCTTCTATCTCCTCGCCACAAAGGCACGAAGATACAAAAAATCTTTCAATCTTTCCAATCTTTCAATCTTTTAATCTTTCTAATCTTTATAATCCTCTCTGTGCTCTCAGTGTCTCTGTGGTTTAAATTTTACTTCATTCCTTTCGTTATTTTTGGCTATAATTATTAACAGAATAGCAATGTATTTCTATAAGTAAATATAAATTCATTCTAATGCTTTATCAACATATAATCAATGGACTGCTTTTTCAATTTTTTTATACTTATGTCCGCTTCTTCTTTTGTAGAATAAGGTCCAAGAGCTACTGCATAATATTTTTTATTTTTAACTATTTTATGAAATATATACGGATTCCACCCCTTTGCCTCAAACTTTTTTTTACATTGCTGAGCGTTCTCTATTTTTATAAAAGCCGCAAGTTGTATGCTATATACATCTTTTTTAGTAGAATAATCATCAAAGTCATACGATATATCAGCCAAAATCTCCTTATAATCTACTAACTCCTTATCTTTATTATAAATGGCTAACAACCTGTCCTCTGCTTTATATCGTATATTTGAAAATGGATATTCTTTTATAACTCTCTTATAATAATCCACTGCAAGGGAGTACTTCTCTAATTTTTCGTAACAGTTCCCCAGTCCATATAAAGATAGGTCCCGAAAGTTATTATTAAATCCTGATGCTATCAATTCTTTGAAACTTGCACTGGCTAAATTATATCTCTCCAATGAATAATAAGAATTACAAATTCCTAAAATACTCATTTCTAATTTTACTGTATCCTTGCCAACTTCAACATAAAGAGTAAAATATTTAATCGCCTTATGATATTTCCTCTGCATATAATATGTCTCTGCCAACCAGTATAGTGCATCTGGATTGCTTTTATGCTCTTCTTTAGCAAGTGCGTTACTGAAATATACGCTTGCTTTATCATAATCAGAATGAAGAAAATACAATTTGCCTGTATTCAAATTTGCTCTATCAAGGAATTCCGAATTAGAAGATTGAAGCTTGATTACTTTTTGATAATATTTCTTTGCCTTTAAATAGTCCGATTCTATATCTCCTAATAGAATATAGACTTCTGCCAGCCTGTTTTTATCTTTTGTTATTTTTTCCAGTCGTAGTAATTTTTTTTTGGCTTCTTTAATTTTGTTGTTTTGGATTAATTGTTTGATGGTGAAAATTATCGGTTCTTTTTTTTGTGCAATTGTCAGAGAATAAAAAAATATAATCAGACAATATAAGATACTAATTCGTTTAATATATTTTTTTCTCATAATATTAAGAGAGTATACAAATTTATGTATGTCAAGATAGTCCAAATTCTCTGTTCTTCTCTTTGCGACTTTGTCCCGATGCATCGAGACGGTGAATAGTTAGCATTTATCAATCTTTTTTCGTATGATAGTAAATGGAGATAATTTTCTATTCAGTTTGAGCAAAGCGATAGTATTGGGTTTTGTAAATTCTATTTCATTTTGCTCTTCATCGTAAATTTTATCAACTGTCCAAGAAAAATCATCCTCTAAATATTGTGATATAAACTCAATAGTATCACCAATAGAAAATTTTGCCCGTATGTTGAATTGATAGAAACCATGCTTTTTGCCAATAAGTTCTCCTAAAAATTGGTAGTTTCTAATGTATCCTGAAGATTCGTAATTCTGGGCGTTTTTGTCAGGTCTGCCATTATAAAACCCTTCATAATATTGACGATGACTGACTTTTTCCAACTCATCTAAATAAATGTTTTTTGATTGATAATTATGCTGATTTTTATAATAGTTGTTAACTGCATCACGATAAATTCTTGTAACATTAGCAGTGTAATACAACGATTTCATTCTACCTTCAATTTTTATGCTATCAATACCGGACTCTAGGATTTCTGATATTTTATTAATCAAGCAAAGGTCTTTGGAATTTAGAATATAAGTTCCGTATTCATCTTCCAAAATAGGAAAAAATTGTCCGGGTCTTGTCTCTTCAACTAATGAATATTTCCATCTGCATGGCTGTGCACAATCACCTAAATTAGCATTCCTTTGAATAAGAAAATTGCTCAATAAACAGCGTCCAGAATAGGATATGCACATTGCTCCGTGAACAAACATTTCTAACTCAATATTCGGCACTTTTTGACGAATCTCTTTGATTTCTGCTATTGAAAGTTCTCTGGCTAATATTATCCTTTGTAGACCATTCTTTTGCCAGAATTTGACACTTTCATAATTTGTGCAATTTGCCTGAGTGCTTAAATGCATAGGGATTTCTTCGGCATATTTCCGGGCAATAGTAACGACTCCAGGGTCAGATATAATTAAAGCATCAACTTTTATCATTTTCAAGTATTTTATAAAATTTTTTATCTCATCAAGATGCTGATTATGTGCATAGATATTAACAGCTATATAGATTTTCTTATTCAAATGATGTGTGTATTCAACTGCTTGCTTGATTTGTTCAGGTGAAAAATTATCTGCCTTTTGCCGTAAGCCGAACTTTTTCCCTCCAATATAAACAGCATCTGCTCCATAATGAAGTGCATATTTTAGTTTTGTTAAATTTCCGGCTGGAGAAAGTAATTCTATCATTTTTGAATAATTAGTCACAAATTAACACTGATTAACACAGATATTAACAATTTCTGGTTTAGTAATTATCATGAGTTTTCATTATTATTAAAATCAATTCTATGTAGTATAAATTCTTTCATTTTCTTTGCTATTTCAAGAGCTTCTTTTGCTTCTTTTAAACTTGGTTCAAACCATTCATCTGGATAACGAACCTCAATTGCATAGTCGGTAAGTTTATCCGCTTCCTCTTTCAATTTAGAGATTTCTCTGTCCTTTTTTTCACATTTAGTAATCAGTGCACCAATGTCATGAATCTTTGTAAAAGTAATACCAAGAAATACTAAATATGCTTTCAAATACTTTTCTACCGCTTGCTGAGAATGAAAACACACAGTCTCTGTAACTGCATCTGAGAATGATAATTCATGCTCCGCACTAATTAAATCCTTCTCTGCTTTGTCAATCCAATTTTTTATTAAGTCCACTTTTGTTTTCATATAGCACTTTTCCTTCTTTTACAATATTTGTAATAAATGCCTCTTCAACTTCTATCCAATCATCAATTTCTTCTTGTGTATAAACAAT
>QMNM01000184.1 GCA_003647765.1 Candidatus Cloacimonadota bacterium | reverse complement strand
TTCTGTAAATTCAATTTTTCCTTGATAACTTATTGGGTAAGGTCTTTGTTTAGGATAGATATTGTATTCTCCTGACAAATCGTTTTTCCCTTTGTAAATTACCGTTATACTCACAGCCTGTTCTCCTGGTGGTAGAAGCAATTGAACGGACTTGCTCGGCAATTCAGGTTCACCAGGTTTTGAAATGGACATAAGCCCATTCATTTCAATCTTATGATAATCATCATAAGGATATATTTTTGGTGCATCAAAATGATACAAATGTTCAATTGTGCCTGCAAACAGTGTCAGACCAAGTGTCAGAAATATACCTATTAGTAATAGAACTTTACATTTCATCTTTTCCTCCTACATATAACTTTGATTTTGTAAAACTATTTAGCTGGACAAAACTTCATTTGCTTAATTTTTGTTATTACGATTTTTGAAGCTCGTTCTACTTCTTAAAAAAGGTGGGCGGTATTGGACTTGAACCGATGACTTCTACGATGTGACCGTAGCGCTCTAACCATCTGAGCTAACCGCCCATTTAAAAGTAGAGATTCTGACGAAAGATGAATATCTGTCAAATATTTTCTTACTGGTTTATTTCAGAGCAATTATCATCAGACAACAGACCGAATTTCATTATTGCTATAGAGAGAGAAATATTATTTGCTTGTAAAATTTTAATCCAAAATATTTAGCCCCATTAGATAGCAATCATCTAACTGGACAGGCACAAAATTACACAAAAATCACAAAAAATTATCAGACATTGGAAGGTCGTTTTACATGTACTGACTCAGTTATTAGGCAACGATTTGACTGAATAAATTGATGATGAGCCAACTTTAATTCTTCAAGGTATTTTTTATCCAGAGAAATTTTCCCATAAGCATCAATATCACGATTAGTTCCATGATAATCAGAGCCGCCTGTCATAATTAAACCATATTTATGAGCCATCTGTTGATAATAAAATATATTGATATAATTGCGATATTGGTAAAACACTTCTAATCCTTGTAATCCCTGACTTTTGAAAATAGGGATAAGAGAATCATTATTGATTATTCCAGGGTGAGCAAGCACAGAAATTCCATTTGCATCGTTTATTACCTTAAATATTTTCTCTGATGAAAAAGTCGGTTTAGGCACATAGGCTAATTTCCCTTGTCCTAAATATACATCAAATGCTTCTTTATAATCTGATACATAACCTTGTTCTGCTAATGCAGTTGCAATATGCATTCTACCTATAATACCAGAATTACCTGCTAATTTAGACACATAATCAAATTCCAAAGGAAATCCATATTGAGATAATTTATGCAATATCTGCTTTGTCCGATAAATACGCCCCTTTTGAATAAAAGACAAACATTTTAGTAATACAGGATTAAACACATCTATATAATATCCTAAAATATGAATCTCATATTGTTCGTATCTACTACTAATTTCAACGCCAGGAATAAGTTCTATGCCTTGTTGCTCAGCATAGTCCTTTATCTCGATATAACCATCAACACAGTCGTGGTCAGTAATAGAAATAGTAGAGACATCTCTTATTTTTGCCAAGTCAATAATTTCCTTTGGCGTATTGCTACCATCTGAGTATGTGGTATGAATATGCAAATCTATTTTTCCCATTTAAAAAATATCCTTATTTTTATATTTTCTCCTGCGATTGACCTTCTGTTTCAAGAACTCTAAGTTCTATGCCCTCCTTTTTGCTTTTGTAGTTTGAGACATTTTCTCCTTCAATATTTTCTAATCTTTTTAAAGCAATTTCTACATACTCACGATTAGTATCAATTCCAATAAATTTTCTTCCTAACTTTTTTGCAGCAACGGCAGTTGTTCCACTTCCCACAAAAGGATCTAAAACAATCGCATCTTCTGAAAAAGTCGTTAATTTGATTATATAATCACATATTGCCAATGGTTTTACTGTTTTATGTATATTGAATTTTCCCTTTTCTTTCTTATCAGGTTTTGGTAAAAGAAAACATTTATCTATCACTTCGTTAATTTCTTGAGTAGTTACAACATTAGAAGGAAACATCCCTTTTCCAATTTTTACACTTGTATTTAAAAGTCCAACATTATATTTTAACATATTGT
The DNA here is from genome assembly GCA_003647765.1 of Candidatus Cloacimonadota bacterium. GTDB lineage: Bacteria > Cloacimonadota > Cloacimonadia > JGIOTU-2 > B8-G9 > B8-G9. Next base: position 2,124 of record QMNM01000184.1, on the reverse strand, counting down.
TTAGAAATGTTTTCTCATATTTTTTTTGAGCCATTACAATTGGCTCAAAGCAAGATTTTATTTGTGGAGTTTTCCATCCATTTAATCTCTCTTTCAATTCAATTTTAGTTTCATTATCATAATCTAATTTATCAATAAAATGGTTAAGTGACATAGCTTTGGGCTGATTTTGTGTATAAAGCCAGATAAAGCAATCTCTTATTAAAAAACCAGCATCATCAATTGCTGAAACCATTCTATGATAAAGTCGTGGACTTGAAAAAGAAAAAAAGAATCCACCGGGTTTTAATACTCTATATAAATTTTCTGATATTTTAAAATACCATTTATAAAATCTTTTTCCTTGCTCTTTATTAAACTTCATTCCAGGCGGAAGAGATTTGATAGTATGACAATAATTAGTTATTTTTGAGACAGTATCATTGTCCCATTTATTATCCATTTTATCCAAGAAGTAGGGAGGGTCTGTTAAAACAAGGTCTATTGAATTATCGTCAATTTTTGGTAATATATTTTCAGCTTCTCCCAATATAATTTTATTTATTACTTCCTTATTCATGTTGAACATCATTTACATTAGGATAGTATTGACGAATAAATTGTCTAAGTTCTTTTTTTTGCAGCTGATTTTCCAGCCAAATAACCAGTGGAGAAAGCTGCTTGTAAATTATATCCACCTGTTTCTGCATCTAAATCTAAAATTTCCCCAACAAAATATAAGCCCTTCATTATTTTAGATGCCATGGTCTTTGGCTCAATCTGTGATAATTCTACTCCTCCTGATGTTACTAATGCAGAAGAAATCGGTCTAGTCCCAATTATAGTAAATTCTAAATTCTTAAATGTATTTATCAAACGCTTTCTCTCTTCTTTTATTAAGTGGCTGACTTGCTTTTTACTATCTATATTGCTACGGTTAATAACTAATGGGATAATCTGCTGAGGAAGATAAGATTTCAAGAAACTACCTATGCAACTTTTTCCTTTAATATTACTTTCTTTGATAATTCTTTGATGTAATTGATTATCACTTAAACCAGGTTTCAAATCTATTTTCAGTGTTAAATAATCACTTCTGATTTCTTGTTTAAGCTCTCTACTCAAACTAAGTATCACAGCACCGTCAAGTCCAAAATCAGTAAAAATGCATTCACCGAATCTTTCAGCGAGTTTTTTATCTTTTTTCCAGACAGATACAGCAATGTTTTTCAACTTTAATTTATTCATAGAACTAGTATCTTGTTTTAATTCCAGTGGCACTAAAACAGGATAAATAGGATTAACCCGATGGCCTGTATCTTTAGCGAACTTATAGCCATCTCCTGTAGAACCGGTTTTTGGATAAGATGCTCCACCAGTTGCAATAACAATTTTATCAGCAAATAGATTACCTTTGTCAGTAATTACACCTCTAATTTCGTTATTAAAATGCAATAATTCTTTTACTTTTCTTTGTAATTCTATATGGACATTGTTTTGATGTAGATATTTTCGTAGAGCATCAACAATGTCCCATGCATTTTCTGATTGAGGAAAAATTCTTCCGCCATGTCCTTCTTTTGTCTGGACACCTAAATCCTCAAAAAATTTAATCAATTCCTTATTAAAAAACTGGTTAAATGCACTATATAAAAATTTTCCATTACGACCGAATTGTTCAATAAATAACTTTATATTTGGCTGAGAATTTGTAATATTTCCGCGTCCTTTTCCTGTTAAAGAGAGTTTAAGTCCTAATTTATCTTTTTTCTCTAATAAGATTACATTTGCTCCGGCATTTGCCGCGGTTCCAGCGCACATCATTCCTGATGCTCCTCCGCCAATTACAATTAGTTTGATACTCATAATGCTTTCTCTAATTAAAATTTTTAGGATTTGACTGTTAAAATTTGCTAGCTTATGTCAAATTTTACTAATAAATGGAATATGGCTCGTTAGCTTAGAGAATGTCAGAAGAAGCTAATAGAAAAATTGATGTAGTGCAGTGTAAAGTTAGTTTTTATATATACATTTTCTATATTGTATTTTTTGGTGTTGATAGAAGCCCACGATTTTAATCGTGGGTACGAAAGCGAAGAACTCATCTATTAACCATTTTAATGGTTTTTTTAATATTGTAAAACC
>QMNM01000183.1 GCA_003647765.1 Candidatus Cloacimonadota bacterium | reverse complement strand
ATGATAGTGTATGGTAATATAAAAAGTAATATAAGTATCCAGCTTCTCGGAATTATTATGTATATGGTATCATTACCGCCTTTGTTTATGAGCCAAATTTATAGATTAGAAAGGAAATTAAGTAGATTGTCTAAAAAAATTAGAGATCAGCAGAAAGCTGCAAATAAATATTCAAAGAACACTACATAGTCCAATCAGTTGTGTCAATTAGGCCTCAGATTAATATTTGGCAGAACACAAAAAATTGAGGTTTTTGAAATGTCAACTATTCAACAATATTTGACAGTATATTATGTTTTAAGGAGGTAATTATGGCAAAGATATTAATATGTGATCCAATAGCAGATACAGCAATATCTGCTATCAGGGAAAAAGGGCATCAAGTTGATGTTAAAACTGGTATGAGTGTAGAAGAATTAAATATGCTTGTTTCTGAATATGATGGAATGGTTGTAAGAAGTGCTACAAAAGTGCGTGTGCCAACAATTGATTTGGCGAAGAATATGAAAATTATTGTTCGTGGTGGAGTTGGACTGGATAATATTGATTGTGAATATGCAAGATCAAAAGGAATTACTGTTTCAAATACGCCAACAGCTTCATCTATATCTGTAGCAGAGCTTGCATTAGCACATATGCTTGCTTTATATCGCTTTATTCCAAATTCCAATATCACAATGCGTAAAGCTGAATGGAATAAGAAAAAGTATAAAGGCAGAGAGCTTACAGGTAAAACTTTAGGTATAATTGGATTCGGGAACATAGGTAAGGCACTTGCAAGAAAGTCCAGTGGATTTGAAATGAAAATCATTGCATACGATCCTTATGTTAAAGAAACAGATTTAGATGTTGAATTTGTAGACCTGAAAACACTTATTAGTACAGCTGATATTATATCACTTCATATACCTCATACAAAAGATACTCATTATATTATAGACAAACATGCTATTTCCAAAATGAAAGCTGGAGTTATGATAATCAATTGTGCTCGTGGTGGCGTTGTTGATGAAAAAGCTCTGCTTGACGGATTAAATTCAGGTAAAGTTGCGTATGCTGGCATTGATTCTTATGAAGACGAACCAACAAAAAACATAGAGCTTATTAATCATCCGAATGTATCTTGTACACCACATATTGGAGCTTCAACTGTTGAAGCACAAGGCAGAGTGGGTAATGAAGTGGCAAAGATACTCATTGATTTCTTTAAATAGTTATACAGAAACCCGACTCTGGGTCTTTGAACTTGAGTCGGGTTTCATTGTTGAAACATGCCGAAAAATCTTAAACAAGAGGATGCTATGACAAAAAAGATAATAGTAATAATATTTATTATTTTTCTTCCTATTTTTACAATTGCGCAAGTAATGGATAGAATAATTGCCAAAGTAGGTGATAAGATTATTACTCAATCTGAGTTGATTCAAGAGATTGAGAAGATAAAAATGGCAAATATAATGCCGACAGAGGCAATAACACAAGAGAAAGTTTTGAATAAATTGATTGAGGACAAACTAATTGAAATTAAGGCAAATAGAGAAGGGATAACTATTGATGATGCTAAAATAGAACAACAATTAAATCAGGCGTTAGATAACATAATGTCTCAATTTTCTTCCACTGCAGAATTAAATGAAGCTCTTCGTCAGGAAGGACTAACATTAGAACAAGTTAAGGAGAATTATCGCACTGAAATAAAAAAGAATTTTATTAAAGAAAAGTTAATAAATACTTATATAATTTCCAAGATTGTTGTTTCGGATGATGAGATTAGTGACTATTATAAAGAGCATAAAGATGATTTTCCAGCACGCCCGGAAATGATGAAAATTGGTGTAATAAAAAAGGACTTAACAGCTGGAAAAGAAGCAGAATCTAAAGCATTAGAAAAGATAACCAAAATACGAGACGAACTAAATAATGGAGCATCCTTTGCTAAATTAGCCGAGAAATATTCAGAATGTCCAAGTGCAAAGCAGGGTGGAGATTTAGGATATTTTGGAAAAGGCACTATGGTAAAGCAATTTGAAGATACTGCATTTTCTTTGAAACTAGGTGAGATTAGTGAACCAGTAAAAACAGAATTCGGATACCATCTTATTAAATTAGAAGATAGAAAAGATGACCAAATTCGTGTGAGACACATATTGATTAAAATATCACCATCAGAAAAAGAAATTGAAGAAAAAGAGAATTTAATGCAAACAATTCATCAAAGATTAGAGAATGGTGAAAGTTTTGCAGAACTTGCTATACAATATTCTGATATAGATTCTGCACAGGCTAATAAAGGTTATCTTGGTGAATTCCCTATGGATAGAATTGAAACTCTATTCTCTCCTGAAGTAAAAAATCTAAAACAAGGAGAGATCACTAATGTTATAAATATGGATAATAGCTTATATATATTCAAGAATCTGGGAATTGTTAAAGAGAGAGATTATGATTATTCAGAAATTAGTAATCAATTGGAGGAACTTGTAAAAAATGAGAAAGCTGCTGATAAATATGAAGATTGGATTGCTGAATTAAAAAAAGAAATCTATGTAGAAAATAGATTAGAGCATAATAAATGAGTAAATGAGTGAAAGAGTAAATGAGTGAAAGAGTAAATGAGTGAATGAGTGAATGAGTGAATGAGTAAATGAAAAATAGAACATTTTTTGTGCCTGCCCCATTAGATGCGTGCTATCTAATAGGGATGATTTTGTGCCTGACTTGTGGCTAATTCATTAAATCTCTCCATCCTGATAAATCATACTTCGTAATGACAGGAAAATTCTATTTTGTATATCTTACATTTATTTTTAAGGCGAAGAATAATTATGAAAAAGATAGTATCTATAAGTTTAATCTGTATTAGTTTAGTAATGTGTCAATCTGCGTTTGCAATAAGTCCTATTGCCATTGCATTTTTTAAATCATTAGCTGTGCCAGGTTGGGGAGAATTGACAAATGATAACAAAGTAGGTTATATATTTATTGCTTCTGAAATATCTTTCTGGACTGCACATTTCATTTATAATAACGAAAGCAAACTAAAAGAGACAGCGTATTATGAATATGCTCTTAAATATGCTCATATCAGGCAAGATTCCTATGCTGAACAATATTATGATGATTTGGCTCATTATAATAGCTCTTATGAATATAATGATTTCAATGATAACCAATATTCAGAAGAGAATGCCTGGAATTGGGATTCGCGAGATAATCGCACACAATTTGGGGTATTACGTACACAATCCATTGATTATGACGACAAAGCAAAAATAATGATTGGCGCCATATTACTTAATCATTTTATTAGTGCTATTAACTCTGCGCGTATAGCTAATGCAAAACATAAATCCAAATTTTCCATACAAGTTGACTTTATAAAGGATTTAACACCAATATTAAAAGCAGAATATAAATTTTAGTAACATCTGTAATGTCTTTATTCTATTATTGTTAAAACAATCCATATAATCTAATCCTATATTAAAATTCTGTTAATAATATGAAAAGAATTACAATTATTATCATAACATTTATTATACTTTTTGGTTGTGTATATTATAATACTTTCTTTAATGCGAAGAAGTATTTTGTAGACGCAGAGAATGCTAAAGAAAAAAATAAAGGTAAATTAAATAAAACTATTATCATTAAATATGATAATGTAATTGAAAGATGTGCAAGAGTTATAAATGATTATCCAAATAGTAAGTATGTAGATGATGCTGTTTTGTTAATGGGCAAAGCATTCTTCGGAAAAGAGGAATATTATAAATCCGCACAAAAGTTCAAGGAATTTATAAAATTTTATCCTGATAGTAAATCTATTCCAGAGGCAAAACTCCTACTTGCTAAAACATATTTAAAACAGAAAAAATTTGACGAAGCAAAAACAGTACTTAATAATATTATTACAGACAATAGTTTGAAGTCCATTCATTTTGATGCTCATTATCTTTTTGCACAATATTATTACGAACAAAAGGAATATCTTCTTGCTATACAAAATCTAAAAACAATTCTTATCAAAAAAAATCGGAAAAATAAATTATATTTCCAGGCATTTTTTCAATTAGGGAAAATATATTTTGAAAATAATCAATTTGACGAGTCATTAAAGACATTTCAGGATTTATTATCTGCTAAGCCCAGGAAAAGAGTCCAATTAGATGCAGAATTTTTCATTGGTAAAATCTATCTTGCTACTGGCCAGAATGATAAAGCACTTACTTCT
>QMNM01000182.1 GCA_003647765.1 Candidatus Cloacimonadota bacterium | reverse complement strand
GGTATTGCTGGTGGTGCTGCCACTTATATTAACGATGATGCTATCTTTGTTCTTCTTGTAAATGTTCAGCAGGATCCGAATCTCATAGCAGGTTATGAATTGGCAGTTACAGCAAACCCGAATGCACCTGGTGCACCAACTAATTTTGTCATTACTCCTGGTGCTGCTGGTGCTTTAGAAGCAACACTTGATTGGGTAAATCCAGCCATTCAAGTAAATGGTGATCCATTAACAGAATTAACTTCTGTTGAAATATATCGTAATGATGATTCGCTCTATACTGTAATAGACTCAGTTATTGGTGGATCAGAGACATGGACAGATACAACTGGTCTTGACCCTGGTATGTATACTTATAAGCTAATACCTGTCAATAGTTATGGAAATGGTCTTCCAGCAGTTGACCAAGCATGGATAGGTGAAGATGTGCCTGCTGGTGTAACTGATTTAGTATTAACAGATGTCAGCACAGATGACCTTGCAGCTCAACTTACCTGGGTTAATCCAACAGAAGGTCTTCACGGCGGATATTTCCCAGGTGTAACTGGCTATCATATTGTCCGCTCTGATGGTGCAGAATTTGATATTCCTGGTCCTGTTACCGAATGGATTGATGATACTATCACGGACCCTGGAATTTATTGGTATGAAGTAACTCCATTCAATGATGCTGGATATGGTCCTGCAACTACTTCTAACAGTTGTGGAATTGGCATAACAGTAGTAGAAATCGGTAATGCTGAGGTTGCTGATTATCAGATACCGATGAATATCTGGTATCAGAATAGTATTACAGAATGTGTATATGATAAGGAATGGATTGGAACTGATATGATAATTAACACAGTTGCTTATCATGCTAATATTGCATCAGGCGATATAAACCCATTCAATCTTGAGATATGGATAGGTGAGATTGATGTTGATGACCTTACTGCTGGTTGGATAGATGGAAGCCAATTAACAATGGTATATGATGGAACTGTTGATGTGCCTGCTGGTGACTATTGGTGTGAAATTCCTCTTGATACTCCATTTGAATATCAATATCTTCATAATCTTGTTGTAATGATAATTAAAGATGATGATGAGTATTACTCTACTTCTGATACCTGGTGGACAACTGAATCTGGAACTAATTGCAGAACATTGCACGAATATAGTGATTATGATGAATTCTCTGCAATGAATCCTCCTCCTAATCCTAATAGTAAGACAACATATCCTGATGTTCAGTTCTATTACTCACCACCTCTACACGGTAATGTAGCTGGAACAGTAACTGATAATAATACAGGCAATCCAATTGAAGGTGCAAATGTATGGATTGGCAATTATACACCTGTAACGACAGGTCCCGATGGCACATATCTATTAGAAGATATTCTTGTAGGAATGCAGGATATTTATTGCACTGCTGATGGATATTATGACTTTGAAGGTGAAGTTGAAGTTATAGCAGATACTACTGTTACTTATGATATTGGAATGGAACCAGAAGTTTATGGCAATCTTGAAGGCACTGTAACTGATACTGCTGGTAATCCTATTGAAGATGCAGAAATTTACGCTGTTTTTGCTGAATATGAATACACTGCTTATACTGATGACCAGGGCTATTATCTTATTGAAGATATGGTTGCTGGAACTTATGATGTAACCTGTTCTAAATCTGGCTTTAGCTCACAAACAGTAGAAGATGTAGAAATACTCGTAGGTCAGACAACTATTTTAGACTTTGTATTAGAAGCTCTGATTGGTAAAATTATTGTCTGTGATTTAGACCCAACTCCAATGGGACAACAATTAGTAACTGCAATAGAGGGCTTCAATTTAGGTGTTGAAGTAATCTATGAAACAAGCCTTAGTGCTAATCCTCTTAATGAAGAAATTACAGACCTCTTTATTCTGCTCGGTATATACAATAATAATTATCAGTTAACAGAAGCAGAAGCAGGGATTGTAACACAGTGGATTGATACTTATGATAACCGCTGTCTGTATATGGAAGGTGGAGATACTTGGTATTTTGATCCACAAACATCTCTACATCCATACTTCAATATAAATGGTATTGCTGATGGTACTTCAGACCTCTCTACTATTGATGGAATAGATAGCTTCTGGGATGGAAAGACCTGGAGCTATGTTGGTGAAAATAACTGGATTGACCATCTTTCAGCAATTCCTCCAGCGATTGAGGTATTACAGAACCCAACAGTAGATTATACCTGTGGTGTTGCTTATGATGCTGGAACTTACAAAACAGTCGGAGCCTCCTTTGAAATCACTGGTATGACTGAACCTGTTAATAAAGAGTCATTTGAAATTGGTGTTGCTTGTGTTCTGGCTTGGTTCGGATATCCTGTATTTACTTATGGCAATCTTGAAGGTTATGTAACTGAACTTTCCACAGGAAATCCAATTGAAGATGCTGAAGTTACTATTGGTTCATGGACAGGACTCTCTGGTTCAGATGGACATTATATTATTGAAGATGTAATGACTGGCACTTATCCTGTAACCTGTGAAAAAGAGGGATACAATATTGCAACTGTTGATGATGTGGAAATTCTTGAAGACCAGACAACTTATCTGGACTTCGCACTAACTGCTCCTACATTGGAAGTAAGTCCTGATAGCATCTATGTAACACTTCCTCTTGGTGGCACTACTACTGAATATGCCCTTGTAGAGAATAATGGAGATGGTGAATTATACTGGCATGCTTCTATAGTTGAACAGGATGTTACACCTATTGAACTACCCACTACACCGATTAAGATAACACCTTGTGAACCTGTGAATAGCAAGCAAGAATTTGCCTCCTTCTCAGATATGGTCGCAAGTGTTGGATTTAGCCCACCTAATCAACGTGCTTTTGGTGATATTATAGACCAATGGTCCGCTCCAAATGGTGCTCCAATGGGTATTGATTGGGATCCAGATGAGAACATTATCTGGTATGCTTCTGAAAATGCTCCAAATGATTGTCTCTACAAGATTGATATTGAAACTCACAGTGTAATTGCGTCTTATCCAACACCAAATCCATTTGGTCAGGCAAGTCCGCAACTTAATGGTATCTGTGTAGTTGGAGATTATCTATTCCTAACAGATTATAATGGTGACCTCACAGTTGTTGATGACTTCATTATGCAGGTAGATAAGAATGACTTCACTGTAATTGATACATGGGAAGTTGACCCAACTATTGACCAAGTGCTTGGTATTAGTTATAGAGACCCGTATTTCTATATTGTATGTAATTCAGCTCCTTCTATTTATGAAGTAGATTTACAACCTGGTGGCACTTTTGAAGTCATTAGTACTATCCCATCTCCTGCTGGTGCAGCTCTTTCTGGTATTCACTATCTGCCATATACTAATCCCGCTACATTCTGGATGACTTCACTTTCTGCTGGCACAATAACTGAAACTGATGGTGATTTCAATGTAATTAACTCTGCTGGTGGGCCTCCTGGAGAAAATCTATTTGGTATAACCTGGCCTGGTGAAGGTCCGAACTTCTGGTTAGATGGATTTGGAAATGATATGATGTATATTGTTGATGGTGAAATTGAAGCGAGTGTAACCAATTGGGTAATTATTGACCCGAATTCCGGCACGCTTAGTCCCGGAACAAGCCAAGAACCAGCAGTTATATTTGATGCAACTGATTTAATCCCAGGTACTGTTCACAATGCACAGATTGTATTTACTTCTGTTCCTAATGTAGGCACTGATGTAATTAATGTTCAGCTTACAGTTGAAGGCGGTGCATGGGGTTCTCTTGACGGAACTGTAACAGATGCTAATAATGGTGAACCTATTGAAAATGCCTTAATTACTGCTACAAGTGAAAGTGATGTTGAATATACTGCTTACACAAATGACCAGGGCTATTACATAATTGATAGCTTGTTGGCAAGTATAATCGTAGGCAATTATACAGTTACCTGTGATGCTGGTGTGCCATATACTATTGGAGAAGTTACTGATGTAGAAATTATTATGTATGAAACCACAACTGTTGATTTCGCTCTGGAATCTCCATTATTAGAAGTAAGCCCTCTTAGCTTCTCATTTAGTGCTACTCCAGGTGATACATTATATGACATACTGAATTTGAACAATCCAGGCACAGCTCCTGTTGATTTTGATATTGATATCGGCTACATCACTAAGAAGATAAAAATCAGAAACAGAGAGACCATCCTTTGTGTTGACCGTGATGG
>QMNM01000181.1 GCA_003647765.1 Candidatus Cloacimonadota bacterium | reverse complement strand
CATCATTATCTTTACCATTCCAGATTACTTTGTGATAACCTGCTTCTATTCTGCCATTTACAAGGGTCTTGACCTTTTGGCCAAGTATGTTGTAAATGCTTATCTCTACTTCTGTTTCTTCTGGCAATTGATAACTAATCACTGTTTCTGGATTAAATGGGTTTGGATAGTTCTGATAGAGTTTTGTAGTCAACATTGGTATCTCATTAAAATCAACTGGTGTTCCATATTCATTAACATAAACCATAAAATCATCAATATAGATGCCATCTTCTGTTACATAAGTGTCAGTTACCAGCTTGAACCGGACATAGACATGTTCACCAAGATAATTGAGCAAGTCATAGTCCTTTTCTACCCAAGTAGATTGTGTGCCAGTAAAACTAGCTAATGTATTCCAAGTTGTGCCATTAGTGGAGACCTCTACATAACAATAATCATACCCAGCTTCAATATCATATCTTGTCATAAATCTGAATTGGGCAGAAATAGCATCTGTTAAGTCAATCGGATTATTCAATGTAAGTGATGTAGAGATATTATTGCCATAGTTTCCATAAGGACTATCAGTTGCAGAGTATAGTCCATTATAAGCATAAGCAGTGGTAACTCCCCAGGGATATTGAGCAGACCAGTTGCCTAATCCTTCTTCAAATCCATCTGTCCAAACCGGCTCTGCAATGATAAATGTAAACTGATGACTTGTTGCTGTTACTTCTATGGCATAATTGAAAGTTCCACTTGCAGGAGTAGCTACTGATACTTGATAATTACCATAAGGAATATTATCAAATATAACTTGTCCATTAAGATTTGTTATTTCTGGCTCTATTGATGTATTAAGAAATTCTACTTCTGCACCCACAATTGGGTCGCCATCTTCATTTTGAACTGTGATTGTAACAGTTGTTGTTGGAGCAGGAGTCAGAGCCACATTTACAATTGTTTGTTCTGTATTATTTACAACAACATTATTTACTGTGTCTGGCAAATATCCAAAAGCAGAGATTTCCATATCATAAGTTCCTGGTAGTAGAATGCGATAATATCTGCCAAAGTCCTCACCGCTTAGATATGGCTCTACTGGTGTTCCTGTATTATCAATGGAAGGGATTTTTACTTGGGCAACAACTGGCTCTCCTGTATTTACATTAGTTATATTTCCAGTGATTGTGGAATAGAACACTCTATCCAATAGGAGCAAAGCCGCAGATAGATTATTTTGTATGATTTGTTCCATTGTAGATGCAGGTGGGATAAATTCTGTGCCTAATTCAGTAATATAATAAAATATTCGTAACACACCATAGCCATAATCGGTTGTAGTTCCAGAGCAGGGATACAGTTGATTGCATTGCTGTGGAGTATAATATCCGCCACCTTGGGCAGGCACTGTCATTGCCATTTCCTGACATAAATTAGCAAAAGCATTTACATCAGGAGCGACACAAGACATATTAAATCCAAGTGGATACATAATCAATTCTGAATAGCTATGATACGACATTCCTACTGAGAATCTATAACTGAGTAACAAATCCCTAAGTGCTTGTGTTTCTGGTTCTGAGAATGATCCTGTGCCTGGATATGTTTGTCCAGTGGGTCCGCTTGTCCCAGCACCGCCCCACCACTGTGGAGGTCCATAATTACGATTCAGGTCAACTCCATCAGGATAATCCCAGCCATTACTCCATGTAATCTGACCATTGCCATCATTATCGTGAATATTTTTTCTCCACCATAAATCAGTTTGGTCTATTACAATCTTATGTCCATTTGGATTTATCAAAGGAACAAACCAAATCTGTGAATTATCCACCCAGAATGTTACATCTGGATCAGTTCCATAATTATCAACAAGATAGTTAAGAATGAGCATTACCATTTCCATACTGATTGGCTCTCTTGCATGGTGTTCACCATCAAAAATAACATTCTGCTCATCCTCATTTACAGTAACATTATCAGATAATTTTACACACCAAATATCGTGCTGATAATTGGCATAGTTGTTGTTGCCATTGTTATAATATTCTTTTCCACGAGAGTCGCCAATGTCAAAAAGTTGCACAATATCTGGATGGTCAAAGGCAAGCTGTTGTAATTCTGTTAACATATCATTATAATCACGATAACCAGGAATGTCTTTACCTCGTTGTATAACAATGTTTTTCTTCATCTGTGTCTCGGTCTGGACTATTTCATATTCATATCCTAATTCTGTAATTTCTATAAGCATTTGTTTATCTATTACTAAATCAATATATCCTGTTGTAAGTGCGGCTACATCATAATTATTAGAATAGAAATACTCAATTGTCTGTTTGTCAGGATTTTCAATACGAATGACGACTTTTTCTGCCCATAAAGAAACGGACAGTGAAAGTAATAGCATTATAATTAGAATCCCTTTTCCTGATAAACCAAGATTTGCATTTTGCCTTAACATTATTTACTCCTTTCTTCGTTATATTTAGTCAAAAATGTACATCCTTTAAAAAATAGCACACGGATGACACTGATTATACTGATTTTCATTGATTAATTTTAAAGAATAATATATGATGAATAATTTTCTGTGCCTTTGTGGTGAAGTTTTTTATCCGTGTCATCCGTGTAATTTATATTCCATTCATTATAACATTATTGATAATTTATTTATTTCTGATAGTATCTTATCAGCCAATTTTTGATAATTAGCTTTTTTTTTATCCCAATGTTGATAATATTCTGGTTCAATTGGTTCACCAAAAATGAAAGTCAACCTTTTCTTTCGCAATATGCAGCCCTTAAGATCCGTTATATTTTCAATTTTCACAGGATATATCACAGCATTTGTATCCATTGCGATTTTGCCTATGCCAGCTTTAGCAGAGAATGATTTTCTGCTCCCTTCTGGGAAGATCATTATTAGATTATTGTTTTTCAAGATTTGTTCGCAATGTTCAAATCCAGTTTTATCAAGAACACCCCGTTTAATCGGAATAGTATTATAATATTTAATTAACTTTGCAAAAATTTTATTATTAAATAATTCCTTTTTTGCTAAAAAGAATACTTCTTCATTTAAGACCGAGCCCAAAAACGGTGGGTCAAAATAGCTCTGATGATTAGCTGCAATAATGCCTGGCCGCGTATTGTCCATTTTTATACTGCCAACGATCTTCATACCAAATAATATTTTCATAAGAAAACGAATGATTGAAGTAGATAATCTATATCCTATCCGCATTAGTCAATTCCCTTCTGCATTTGCCACAGACACGCAAAAAACACTGAGAAAACATTTATAATTTCTTAATCCTTTGTCTTGATTATTTCTATAACCTTGTCTACCTGCTGTTCAATTGTCAAATCAGAAGTATCAATTTCAATGGCATCATCAGCTTTTTTGAGTGGAGCATTTTTCCTTGAACTATCATTGCTATCTCTGATAAATATATTTTGCTTTATCTGTTCAATATCCATTTTAATACCTTCATCCGCATATTGTTTTGCTCGCCTCCTGGCTCTTACATATAAAGAAGCTGTAAGGAAAAATTTGAAATCAGCATTAGGAAAAACCACAGTGCCAATATCTCTTCCTTCAATAACAGCTCCTTTATCTTTCACTATATCTCTCTGTAATTTTACCATTTTTTCCCTAAGTATTTTCTTTGCTGACAATGGAGAAGAAAGTGCTGTTACATCAGGTTCACGGATTCTTTTACTAACATCCTCTTTATTTAAGAAAATGTGGTATTCAGAGTTAATTTTGCGAAATTCCAAACTTATCTCTGACATCGCTTTACTTATCTGAAATTCTGCATCTTTGCTATCAATATTGATATTATTTATAATGCAGTATAGAGCTACAGCACGATACATAGCACCTGTATCAATATATGTATATCCAAGATGCTCTGCTACTAATTTAGCTGTAGTGCTTTTTCCTGAACTTGCTGGTCCATCTATTGCTATAATATAATTATTTTTCATAACTTGTTCTGAAAATTATACCAAGCACATTTAAATTCTTGGAAAATTATCAATTGTCAGAGTGTTCTCTTCTTGTATTTTTGTTGAGAAGCGAGAATCAATTAGCAGCTAAACTTATGTGAATTCTCGCCTCTCATAGATTTGCTTACTTCATCAACAGCATCTTCTTTGTCTCACTAAACTTATCTGTATTTATTTTGTAGAAGTATATTCCGCTTGATACATCATTACCATCAGCATCTTTGCCATTCCAGATTACTTTGTGATAACCTGCTTCT
>QMNM01000180.1 GCA_003647765.1 Candidatus Cloacimonadota bacterium | reverse complement strand
TTTAAGTCCGGTTTCCATAACTGCTTCTTTTGTCCCGCCTGTAACAGTATCGCCTCTTACACCTGGAGCACAGCTTTTCACTTTCAATTCAACAGTTATTGGTAATTCTATATCTATAATCTCCTCACCTCGGATTACTGCTTTTACATCAGTATTTTCTACTAAATATTTTGCTTTCTCGCCTAAAAAAGATATTGGTATCTCTTTCTGCTGGTAGTTTTCCTTATCCATCAAAATGTAGTGATTTTCTGTGCTATACAGATATTCCATAGTTTTTCTTTCTACTCGGACTTCTGTAATCTTTTCTCCTGCACGGAAAGTATTTTCAATAACAGAACCATTTTTAATGTTTTTCAACTTAGTCCTGACAAATGCACCACCCTTTCCAGGTTTTACATGCTGAAAATATACAAGTTCGTACAAATCATTTTTAAATTCTATAATCATTCCATTGCGAAAATCTGATGTTGATGCCATTATTTCCTCCTACATATAACTTCTTATTTTATTTTTGCCACAAAGACATTACGATTAAATAGTTCCACATTTAATGGGGCAGGCAAAGACACAAAAATTATGATATTTTTACATTTTGTCAAAAGTTTCAACCAGCGATTTTCTTGGCAAATAAAATCTGTTAGCAAAGAATTCCTTGTGTCCTATAAATTCACATATTTTTATTTACCCCCGGTTTTTTCAACAGATACAATGTTTTTAAATTCTATCAATTGTCTTATGGATTTCAACACATCGTAAAAGATATTTGTTTTCTTTTTTTGTAAAAAGACATGTATAATACTTATCAACATAGAATTCCCCCGGTTCAGAATGGGATTTTATTTTATGAATTTTGAGAGATGGATGTTTTGGATTTTTAGAAAGAAATTTAATTTGTTTTTGGAATTTCTGCTTAATATTCTCTGGTAATCTTCTATATAATCTAGCAAAATTGGGTTCAAACGAAATAATCGGTTTATCCATTATCAAGTTCCATAATTAATTCATCAACATCAGAAAATTCTTTGCAATTCTTCTTTCTGTAATTCTCTTCTGAAACAATTAATGCTTCTTGAACTTCGTGTGAATGGATATAAATTTCATTTTTGGGTATACTATTCATAAAAATAACCATATTTAACTTCTGAAATCTCAAGAAAAACAAATCATAGTAAAGAAGCTGTTGACCCTTATATCAAAGACTATCACAAAGTTGAAACCCTATGGGAGCATGGTATTACTGATCTTGAGCAAATCAGTTATCTTGCACATCTATCAAAAAGAGTTGCACAACAATATATTGATTTATTACCTGCAAAACTAAAATCTTATAAAGAATAAATAAAAAGATTGACACTAAATCTCATATTGTGATATTGTGAGATTTAAATCATCCGGTGAAACAGAAGCAGGCTCTGCTGGAGAGCAACCTGCCAGAGATAGCCGAAACAGGAAACAGGTTTGGACTCCGGGAAAACATCCCGGAAGTCCAACCGGTTAAATCTGTTTTCTGTATATGCCTTAAAAACTCATCTTCTAACTGTTTGCGTAACAAACAATTAGAATCTCCTGTGGTCATATGACACTATTTCAATATCAACATCTTCTTCATATCTACAAAACTATCTGTTTTTAACCGATAGAAATATACTCCACTTGATAATTCCTTTGAACTAAAACTAATACTATGCCTGCCTGATGATACTTTGCCTTCTAATAAGGTCTTTACTAAGGCCCCCCGGATGTTATATACTTTCAATTCCACATTATGCATTGTCCCTTTCTTACCTTTGATGGTGAAGCCTATTGTTGTACTTGGATTGAAAGGATTGGGACTATTTTGCTGCAGCTCACTGAACTCATAGTATTCAGGTTCTATAGCCGGAGAGGATTGCGGTGTTGCGGATATTGATCCATAGAACTCACTCTCTCCACTATAATCAATTGACTCTAACCAGTAATAATAACTCACTCCATTTATAACTGTATCATCTGTAAATTTATAATCATTAGATCCTGATGTTGTGCCGTGTCCAGGAATAAGGCTAAGGTTTATCTTTACTGCTTCATTCAAATCATCTGTAGTTGCTCTGTAAATATTCCAACCTTGATTATCTGTCTCTGTTTCTGTTGTCCATTCCAATATAACTAACTTATTTGAACTTATTGCTGTAAATGATGATAATTCAACCGGTAATGTCAGACCATTCCCATAAGCAAAAGTCCAATACTGATTCTCAATTCCAGTTATAATATTATTATAATTACTACTTTGTGGAGGATCAGCACCTGGAGGATCTGCAATAACATTTATCTCTATTGAATCACCATCTCCCCAGCCAAGTGCAACAGCATCAATTTGTATAGTATCATTATAAGCGGTCATCTCTGAATCACCCCATTTAACTGTATCCGCTTTTGCATTATGATTTATTGCCCAAGCATCAACTAACTCCGATGGGAAATTGCAAGGTGTCCCGTCATTATATCTTACTTGAAGGTAGATTTTATAACTAACAGGAGGTTGCCAATTAAGATAAGGATAACCATTATTTGTTATGCCATCAATATTCCAATAATCATCAGTGCCTGTATCATCATAAGGATTTCCAACAAAATCCCAAGGCGATGATAAACCATTACTCCAATCCACATCTGTAAAGGTTCTAACATTTTTCATTTCAGCAGTAGTCTTGCCTGTGCCACCGCAACTACCAGGACAACCAGAAGTTAGAGTATCCCAGAATGAATTCTCCACCCAGGTAGAAGTCCAATATTTATATCCTATAAGTCCGCCGCCAAAACCACCAGTTCCTCCACCTACAGAACCAGTAGAATAACAGTAATAAACAGAGCCACTATAAGCAAGATAGCCCACAAGTCCACCTGTACAATTATTACCACTCACTGAACCGGTAGAATAATCAGCGAACATAGAGCAACCATAAACATATCCAGTAAGTCCACCAACACTATAATCTCCACTTACGGAAGCAGTAGAGTAACTGTAGTATGTGGGAGCATGATTTGCGGCCCCGGCCAGTCCACCAACATTATTTACACCAGTTACAGATCCGGTAGAACTACAATTCTCTATACCGGCCCAATAATAAGCCTCTCCTACTAATCCACCAACATTATTTCTACCAGTAATATTAACATCTTTTACACAAATACCATCAATATCACCACCTTTAATACATCCAAACAAACCAATATGATCTTCAGTTGGTCTATTAATGTATAAATTGCTTATTGTATGTCCCTGTCCATTGTAATTGCTTCTGAACTCGGTTTGCCAATTTCCGATGGGTGAGAAGCCAGCTCCACCATTCCAACCAGAAGTAAATGACGCATCAATATCAGCAATTTGTTTAAAATAACGCCATGTCCATTCAGTTGGATGTGTGCTTATCCACAATAAGTGGCTCGGAGTAGATATAAGATATGGATCATCTGATGTTCCAGTTCCCGGTGGCTGACTCCCACCGGCAGCTCCCGAAGTAAGAAATGGATAACCATTATTTTCACTAACTTTAATGTCCCAGTAATTATAAACTCCAGTATCATCATAAGGATCATCCACAAAATCCCAAGCAGATGATAAACCATTACTCCAACTTACATCTGTGAAGGTTCTAACATTTTTCATTTGAGCAGTAGTTTTGCCAGTGCCACCAGAACTGGAAGATTGACCAGAAGTTTGTGTATCCCAGAAGGAGTTTGATACTGTGGAAGGATAATAACTCCACCCCACAAGTCCGCCAACATCACTAGTTCCACTCACAGAACCTGTGCTATAACACTTGCTTACTGTGGAATAAGGACCATTCCCTCCCACAAGGCCGCCAACATACATAGATCCACTCACAGAACCTGCGGTGTAGTAACAATTGCTTACTGTGGAATGATTATGATTCTCTCCCACAAGTCCGCCGACATCACTACTTCCACTCACTGAACCTGTGCTATAACACTTACTTACTGTGGAATGATCATAATTATACCCTACAAGTCCACCAACATAGTCATTACCTTTGATATTTATATTGGTTAAATATACACTATCAAACTCAGATCCATTAGTGTAGCCGAATAGACCAATATAATCTACAGATTGTCTATTAATGGATAGATCACTTATTTTATGTTCCTGTCCATTGTAAGAGCCAGTGAACTTAGTTGAATTATTGCCTATGGGTGAGAATCCAGCACCACCATACCAGGTAGAAGTTGATGACGCAACAATATCCGCGGTCT
>QMNM01000179.1 GCA_003647765.1 Candidatus Cloacimonadota bacterium | reverse complement strand
CTTTTCTTGTTTTCTTGAACTCTTGTTAGCCACGAAGAACACGAAGGAACACGAAAAAATTTCTAACAAAATATTCCTATTTGACAGTATCAACATTCTTTTCTTGTTTTCTTGAACTCTTGTCATCTTGAACTCTTGTCATATAATTTCCTAATATATTAAGTTAACAGCAAAAGAAATGATATAAATAAAACTTTGTCAAAAAAATTATTTTCTGAATTATTAAGATAATATGAAACTATTCATTATCTATTTCAGATATTGTCTAAGTTATTAAATATGAAGTCATTACGAATATATTATGCTAATCACAAACCAATATATACATCCCCATATTTTTATGTAATGTCTTATAATTTAATTCATTATGATAAAAAAACTTGACAATAGCTTTAATGAGTAATTTTTTAACATCAAAATTTCAAAATTATAATGGAGTAATTTATGACTTACATTGTATTAGCCAGAAAATATAGGCCTCAGAGTTTTGACGAAGTAATCAGCCAGTCACATATAACAGATACATTAAAAAATGCTATAGAAATGGACAGAATTGCCCATGCCTATCTATTTACTGGCTCAAGAGGTGTTGGCAAGACATCTATGGCAAGAATTTTTGCTAAAGCATTAAACTGCACTTCTTATGATAAACCAACGACTAGTCCTTGTAATAAATGTCTCAACTGTAAAGATATTACAAATGGTAGTTCTGTGGATGTGATTGAGATTGATGGTGCTTCTAATACAGGTGTTGAGGATGTTCGGGCATTACAACGTGAGATAATGTATGCTCCTCAAAATTCAAGATATAAAATTTATATCATTGATGAAGTGCATATGCTTTCAAAAAATGCATTTAATGCTTTATTAAAAACATTAGAAGAGCCACCTGAAAATATCATCTTTATATTTGCTACAACAGAACCACATAAGATACTTTCCACTATTATATCACGATGTCAGAGATTTGACTTCCGCAGAATACCAATTAAGGACATAGTAAATAAATTGAAAAATATAGCCAATTCGGAAAATATAGAAGTTGACGATGATTCATTATTCCTAATTGCTAAAAAAGCAGATGGTAGTATGAGAGATGCACTTAGCTTGATGGATCAACTCATATCTTTCCAGGAAAATAGAATAGATAAAAAAAATATATTACACATTTTCGGTATTATTCATATAGAAGTATACACACAAATTATACAAGCAATTGTTAATAAAGACGCCAAAAAAATATTAGAAGTGTTTTACAATACAATTCAGCAAGGAAATGATATTCAAGAGTTTATTCAAGGACTAATGGAATATATCCGAAATCTTCTCTTAATAAAACTTGAAATTTATCCAGAGGAAATCCATAAAGATAATAGACCTACTCTTAAAAAATTGAGCAAAAAATTCACTGAAAATGATTTACTTTTTATAATTTCTCTATTATCAGATGTAAAAGAGCATGTAAAAAGAAATACTAATCCTGTTCTGTATACTGAAATTGCTCTTGTAAAATTGACTAATTTTCAACATCTACAATCAATTGATAAATTGATTAAGAAAATCAATGAAGTTCCAGAACAGTCATCTTTAACTATAACTGAACCTACAAACATGGCAAAGAATTCAGTGCAGAAATCCCAAACTGGTATACAAAAACGAGAAATTAAATCCGAAGAGAAAAAAGTTCAGCTTAAACAAATTACAGAGGAGATTCTGAAGCAGGAATGGGAAAAAATTAAACAGATGATTAGTAAAAAATATCCTGTGCTTGGGGCAAGCCTACAAAATATGTCCATTGAATCTATTAGGAATAATTTTATACACTTTGAAGTATACGACGAGTTTGATTATAATAATATAAAGAAGAGGAAAGAGTACATTTCAAAAGCACTCTCTGATTATTTTGACTTAGATTTGAGAGTGGACTTTCATTTCAAAGCAACAGAAAATAAGCAAGAATTTATTACAGATACTAGATTTGATACTATTAAGAAATATTCACCAGAATTAGCAAAATTTATTGAACGAGTTGATGGACGAATTGTCTCGCAAAAACGAATTGATTAAAACGATATTTTGTCCTCTTGTCAGCCACAAATAACACGAAGAAATTTCTACCAAAACATTCCTATTTGACAGCATCAACGCTCTATTCTTGTTTTCTTGTTTATCCTATAATATAGAACACAGATTTCGCAGATGACACAGATGTAAGAAATAATCTTGATATTTCCCCTTGCATTACGTCCTACGCACTTTGTAGGAATTCAATTAAGTAATTGGATGAATTGAACTGAATAGATATGTATATATCACCGATGAGGAATTTTGTTGCTAATATAATAATGCCTGGCGATAAATCCATTAGCCATCGTGCATTTATTTGTGCGTCTATTGCTAACGGCAAATCTATTATACGGAATTTTTCTTATAGTGATGATGTTTTACAAACTATTCAAAGTTTGCGAAAGTTAGGAGCAAGAATTGATATTGATAAAGATAATGCAATAGTCATTGGCACAAAACTTCATCCATCCAAAAAAATTCTCTATACTGGAAATTCTGCTACAACATTGCGATTACTCACAGGCTTTTTGGTTGGGCAAAATATACCAGCTAGTTTAGATGGTGATGAATTCCTGCGTAAAAGACCCAGTAGCTATTTAATAAAAGCCCTCTGTCAAATGGGTGCTAAAATAAGTGCAAGACAGGACAAATATCCACCTGTTAAAATTGAGCAAAGCGATTTGCATTTCATTGAGCATCATCTAAAAATTGACAGTGCTCAAGTAAAGTCCGCACTTCTTTTGGCTGGACTCGGTTCAGACGGCATTATTATAAAGGAAAAAAACCATTCACGCAATCACACTGAATTAATGTTGAAATCTATGGGAGCCAAAATAGATATTTCTGGAAAGATAATTTCTCTTGGGAGAACTGAATTATTAAACCCATTAGATATAACGATTCCAGGCGATATTTCATCATCAGCATATTTTATTGCATTAGCAATTTTGTTACAGGATAGTTCTATCAGAGTTGAAAAAATAGGTCTAAATAATACACGAATTGGGTTTTTGCAGATATTGAAAAGAATGGGAGCAGATATTCAATGGCAGGTACAGGAATACAATTGTAATGAGTCCTATGGATGGATATATGCAAAGTCATCACAATTAAAAGGTGTTGAGATTTCGGACTCAGAAATACCGCTTCTGATTGACGAATTACCGCTTTTGGCTGTTATTGGCACACAAGCAAAAGGAGAAACTATTGTCAGAAATGCTGAACAATTAAGAATAAAAGAATCAGACCGTATTAGTGCTATATGCTCTCAACTAAAAAAGATAGGTGCGGATATAATAGAATTAGAACATGGCTTTATTGTCAGACAATCAAATCTCATTAGTGGAAAGTGTTCGTCATTTAGTGACCATAGAATTGCTATGTCTTTAGCAGTTGCAGGTGCTATTTCACAAAAGGGGATTGAGTTGCAACATGCTAATGCAGTTAAATATTCTTTCCCAAAATTCTGGGACTATATTGGGACAAGTTCTTTGATGGTTTAATATAATTGCCAAAAAGTATGGCTAATATATCCTGATAAGTAAATTGATATATCACATCATCCTACACTTGCAATAACATAATAATTACGACTAAAAATAATTTAAATTTGCTTTAATCTAATAGTTTATTATATTATTCTAACAATTTATTATATTATATTAGAAAATATTTTTGAAAAAATAAAAAAAATACTTGACAGAGAAAATACTGTATTTAGTTTTTGTCTTATAACAGTTAATTAGATTTTTTAGAAATAGAAATATTTTTTTATAGTTTTATAGAGTGAGAGAATAATGTGCGGTAATAATTTATAATGGAGAGTTTGATCCTGGCTCAGGACGAACGCTGACGGCGTGGATTAGGCATGCAAGTCGAGCGAGAAAGTTCTTCTTCGGAGGAGCGAGTAAAGCGGCGAATGGGTGAGTAATGCGTAGGTAATCTACCTTAAAGTTGGGGATAACTACGAGAAATCGTGGCTAATACCGAATGTGTTCCGGATGTATATCTGGATTAAAGATGGCCTCTATCTGAGTAATCAGAGATGCTGTCGCTTTAAGATGAGCTTGCGTTCTATTAGCTTGTTGGTGAGGTAATGGCTCACCAAGGCAATGATGGATAGGCGGCCTTAACGGGTGGTCGCCCACACTGGGATTGAGATACGGCCCAGACTCCTACGGGAGGCAGCAGTCGAGAATAG
>QMNM01000178.1 GCA_003647765.1 Candidatus Cloacimonadota bacterium | reverse complement strand
TCTCTGTAAGAAAAAGAAACAAATAGCACACCCTACTTTGTTAAAACTTCGGTAGTACCCCAGAAGTAGTGGTGAATGATTTATTAACTAAAGCATCTCAAATTGAATACCACTTATACAGGACTAGCAAAACTTCGTAGGATGTTGAATTAAAAAATGAGGAAAGATATGTCATTAAGTTCATACATACCAGAGATTCTATTAGAACAATTAGCTAAACAGAAGATAGAGTTAACTGATAAAGATATACATTTACTACAACGTAATTTTAATGGAGTTGTATTATTCACTGATATTTCTGGATTTACTAGTTTAAGTGAATCTCTTGCTAAAGAGGGGAAAAAAGGTACAGAACAGTTATCCGATATTTTGAATGAGTATTTCACTATTATTATACAAATCATAAGAAAATATGGTGGCTCAATTGTTAAATTTGGTGGAGATTCTTTAACAATAATATTTACTGGTGAACCAGAATTAGCACTTTGTCTAAGCATTACTTGTGTTATGGAGATGTTTAGGAAAATGGAGAAATTCCATAATATTCAAACTCTCGCTGGTATACATAATTTGGAAATATCTGCTGGACTCTCTTATGGAAAGATAAAATCATTTGTTGTTGGCACAGAAAAATATGGAATGGAATATGTAGTTGCTGGCAAACCAACAGAATGGTCCGCTTTTGCTCAGCATAATGCAGAAGTAGGACAAGCTATTCTCTATTGCGAAAATTCAGAATTTATAAGCAATATTATCACTTATAAGAAGATAAAAGACAAACTTTATCGTATTCTATCATTGAAAAAAGAAATGAGAATCCCTATAAAATTGCCACAGAAATATAGAGAAGAAATTAAACCAAAAAATCTTAAACAATATTCCAGTTCAATAAATGGCTCTGCTAATCTACAATATCTATTCCCTAAATCTGTATTCAATTCTGTAATTAACAATAAATATTTTATTGGTGAACATCGTGAAGTATCTATTTTATTTCTGCAATTTCTGAATTTATCAGAACAAGACGAACTGTATTATCAGAAATTTCAGAAGTTCATAAAAGCAGTGCAAGAAATTGTCTATTCACACAATGGTATTATTAACAAGATAGATATTGGTGATAAAGGTAATAAAGTATTGATTGCATTCGGAGCGCCTGTAAAAACAGAATTTGATGAAGAAAATGCAATTCAAACAGCACTATCCATCCAGAAATTGAAAGTGGGCAATTTGCAAGTAAAAATTGGTTTAACAAGTGGAATAGCATATACTGGTATTACAGGTTCTCCACAAAGAAAAGAATACACTTTTATTGGTGATTCTGTTAATACATCAGCTCGGCTTATGACTATCTCAAAAACAGGACAGACCATATTTTCTGAAAATCTAAAAGATAAAATTGCTCATCGTTATCAGATTATTCCACAAGGAAAAGTTAAAGTAAAAGGCAAAAAGCAAACAGTCAATATCTACTCAGTAGGCAAGCGATTGGAGCGAGGAATCGCTGATTTACAAAGGCTATATCATAATAAAAGTATGATTGGCAGAAAAGAGGAATTAAACAGATGCAAAGAATCGCTAAAAAAAATCAGAGAACTTTCTCCACAATTATTTATCATTACTGGTGAAGCAGGTATAGGAAAATCAATGTTTAATGCATCGCTTATACAATCAGCAGATGAACTCGGATTTAATCTTCATTCCATTGAAGGTGATAGATATTACAAAAATACACCTTATCTACCATTCAAAAAATTACTGTGGCATATCTTGAATATAGAAGAGAATTCATCAGATAAGCAAATTATTCACTGCATAGATGAGTTGAAATACAAGTACAATATTAAACTAGAATTATCATATATCAAGGACTTTCTCTGTGAGAAGAATTTAGATGTTTCTAATACCGATCAAATGGGTGAACAGATTATCAATTTGATTACAGAACTATTATTGCAGATATGGGAAAATGAGCCACGAAATCATACAAAAAAAGAGAAAAATGATAAACATTTTTTAAGTGTAGAGGATTTTCAATGGTTGGACAAAGGATCTGTAAAGATTCTTAATCGGCTTATTTTTAGTTGTAGGGAACAAAAATTAGCGATTTCTGTTGTTTCTCGTGAAGATGAGCAATTAAAGGAATTACACTATAAACCGACTATAATGCTAAATCTTTCATCTTTTTCCGAACCAGAGATAGAACAGTTTATCAAGCATAAACTAAATTTAATAGAGATACCTATAAAGTTAAAACAGACCATTCAGAATGTATGTGCTGGCAATCCATTTTATGTGGATGAATTTTTACAGATGTTGATAGATAAAGGGCTTTTGGAACAAGACAAAATAACTGGCAGTTATTCAATAACAAGAAATCTTAATGATGTAGAAATTCCTAATACAATTCAAGGCATTTTACTTAGTCGTATTGACCAACTGGATATTGAAACACAAAATGTTCTAAAAGTTGCGTCTGTTGTAGGACGGAATTTCCGTTTATCTGTAATCAAATCAGTTGAAAAAGATATGCCTATTAAAGCATTGAAAGAAAGGTTCTTTAATTTAGACACTGCCGAGCTTATTGTTTTAGAAACGCCAATTCCTGAATTAGAATATATCTTCAAACACATTATGACAAAGGATGCTGTGTATGAGACATTATTATATAAAGAGCGAGAACGACTACACGGACAGATTGCAAAATATTACGAAAAAACATACAGTAAAGTGCTACATAACTGGTATGAGATTATTGCGATACATTATTTCAATTCTAAATATAAAGATAAGGCAAAAAAATATTTACAGTTAGCTGCTGATAAGTCAGCATCACAATTTGCTTATGATTCTGCTGTATATTTTTTGGAAAAGGCATTATCTTTATCAAAAGAGAAAGACATTGATATTGCCTTAAAATTAGCATATTATCAACTTCTCTCTGGGAATGTATCTGACGCAGAAAAAATTATATCTCAAACTTCACTTGAACAAGATATTTCAAAAGTAAAAAAACTTTCATCTATATCTAAACGATATTATTTGAAAACAAAAAGCCAAATATTTCAGAAACACGGGCAATTTAAAGAAGGAGTAAGATATATTGATACTGTACTTTTTCCTTTAGCTGAACATAAGGACACAAAGTATAGTTTGCTGATTGACAAGTATATTATGCTGAAAGAGTTGGGTAAGTTTGAGGAATTGGAAAGGGATATAAAGGATAAATTGGACAAATTAGGCAATCAGAGCAATTGGTATGTTGGTGATTTGCATAAAATTTTAGCTGATATTTATCGGCTACAAGCAAAATATAATGACGCAATACGACATTTTAACATTTCGCTCAAAATTGCAGAAAAAAATAATAATCTATTACAAAAACGACATGCTTATGATAATCTTGGAAATGTATATAGTAGTATAGGTGATAATAGGAAAGCATTGCAATTTTTCAATAAGGCATTAGCATTAGCAGAGAAAATCGGAGATATACATAGTTTAGCGAGAACTTATGGAAATATTGGTATAATCCATTATCTCAAAGGTGAATATGATATAGCGGAAAAATATTATAAATTGTATGAATCTACTTGTTATAAGATAGAAGATAAAGAAGGGCTTGCATTGGTTTATAATAATTTTGGTAATATCTATCTTGACAAGAATAATTTGGATAAAGCAGATGAATATTTCCACAAAAGTATTGTCTATGCGAAAATTGTTGGAGATATTGCATTGGAGGGTCGTGTATCTGGTAATTTGGGTGATGTAGAGTATCGGAGGAAAAATTATGAAAATGCACGGAACTACTACCAAAAGGACCTTGATATAGCAAAAAAATTAGGAGACAAACAAGGAATTGCTCATGTGTATGGCAATTTTGCTAATATTGCTAATGACATCGGAAATTACGAAGAAGCCAAAAAGCACTATAATCTGCAAATCAAAATAAGTGAGGAAATTGGCGATAAAAAATCATCTGGCACTGCATATTATAATTTGGGTATTCTGTTAGAAACAATAAAGCAATATAATGATGCAATACAATCTTATACGAAAGCAAGTGCAATATTTCAAGAAATAGATTTTGCTTTGGGTATAAAATACGCAGAAAATAATATTGAGAATATAAAGGCACAAATGAAGAGTAATACTTAAAGTGAAGCGCATTACGCCCTACGCCCTACGCTCTACGCTTTGTGTATCCGTTTTATTTTTTATATAGTTATAGGAAAACTTGACACACGATTTTGAAATTTAATTTAGATGGAAATTTTTATTTGCACTA
>QMNM01000177.1 GCA_003647765.1 Candidatus Cloacimonadota bacterium | reverse complement strand
TTATCATTAGGAATTTGGATTTTGAAATTTTATTAGATATTTATAATTAGTTATTTTTAATTTCTTATCCGTGTGCTATTCTTCACGAATAAATTTCTACCAAAATATTCCTATTTGACAGCATCGGCGTTCTCTTCTTGATTTCTTGAACTCTTGATTTCTTGTTAGCCACAAAATTTCAGGTAAAGACACAAAAAGATATCAGAATCTTGAAATGTCATTCTATATCTTGTCTTCTTGAACTCTTGTTTTCTTGAACTCTTGAACTCTTGAAAAGTCGTTTGTTTTTTGGAGGATTTATGAAAGCATTTGCACTTTTTTCTGGCGGATTAGACAGCATTTTAGCAGTGGAGCTAATTCGTAGACAAAAAATAGAAGTTATTCCTATTTGCTTTAAGACACCTTTTTTTGGTTGTGAAAATGCTGTTTCATCTGCAAAAGATATGAATTATAACTTACACATATTTGATATTAGTGAGCAATATATGGAAATATTATTGCATCCAAAATATGGTTATGGGAAAAATATGAATCCGTGTATAGATTGTCATGGCTTAATGTTCCGTATTGCTTGTGAAAAGATGAAAGAATATAATGTGGACTTTATGATTTCAGGAGAGGTATTGGGAGAGCGGCCTAAATCTCAAAGGAAAATGGGATTAGATGCTGTGGCAAAACTTTCACAATGTAAGGATTTGATTATTCGTCCATTATCTCAAAAATTATTAAGAGATACAAAACCAATTGCAGAAGGATGGATAAATAAAGATAGATTACTTGATATTCAGGGTAGAACAAGAGCAAGACAAATCCAATTAGCAAAAGAATGGAATATAAAAAATTATCCAACTCCAGCAGGAGGATGTGTGCTTACTAATCAAGTATTTTCTCAAAGATTAAGGGACTTGATTGAGTATAATATGCTGTCAATTAGGAATATTGAATATTTGAAAATGGGACGACAATTCCGTCTTACTCATAATACAAAATTAATCATAGGTCGCAATGAACAAGAGAATGCAAAGTTATTAAACTATATTAACGATAGTGCAGAGCGAAAGTCCAAAGATGAAGTGCAGCAATCTGCGAATTATGAATTTTTGATTAGAGCTGCATATTTGCCATCACCAATAGGTGTGATTATTAGTAAAGATAAAGATATTAGCCAAGACATGATAAATTTGGCAGGTGGAATTATATTAGCATATATCCGCAAGGCACAAGATAAAGATAAAATTATGCTCTTGGAACCAGGGCAGGAAAAGATAATTTTTGATGTAAAAAGATTAATATTGGATGAAGTGAATAAGTTTCAATTATAGAAAAGTAATCAATTGGATTTTTTTAGCCACAAAATTTCAGATAAAAACATAAAATATATCAGACATATATATTATACTCAAATTAAAAAGGTTTAGCAAAGTTGTATTTATACTCTTCAAGTGGGATATACAAAGTATCTAATCCATAATCGGATTTGCCACAAGGTCCAAAATTATATCCCAAACTATCACTTAGCAATGTTGGTTCTGTTCCTTCAATAAATACTTCATCATATAATTTACTACTAAAAGGCGTAGGCAATAATCCAGTAGAATCATCTATTGTTACAGTAACAATTCCATCTGGTATTTGAAATTCATAAGCAGATTCATCTATGATTTGATTGCCAAAAGTATTTTTAATCGCTTTCTCATTATTAACAAAATAGTTCATAATATATGGCCATGGAGGAAGAGCTACAGCTGCACCACTTTGTTTATTCCCCAAACTATGATTATCATCAAATCCAACCCAAATACCTAAAACCATATTTGTTGTATAGCCAATAAACCAAGCATCACGAAAATTGTCAGTAGTACCTGTTTTTCCGCCAGCTGGCAGTTTAAACCCACGCCATCTAATACCATATCCAGTGCCGCCTTTTTCAGAAGTAACAGATTGCATTACACTTACCATTAAGTATGCGACTTGTGGGCTTATCACACGCACTTTTCTTGGCTGATATGATTCCAAGATTTTGCCATCTATATCCTCTATTTTTGTTATAAATATAGGTTCTACTTTCTCACCCATATTAGGAAATACACAATATGCAGTAATCAAATCATAAGGTTGCACTTCAAACGAGCCAATTGCTAATGACAGATATGGATACAATTCAGCATTAATACCAATTCTTTTCGCATATTTTATGACCTTCTGCGGCGATAGTTCATACATTAATTTTATTGCCGCAATATTAACAGAATGCTGTAATGCTCGTCGTAATCTTATCAAACCTGAAAATTTACCAGTATAATTCTTTGGCTGCCAGTACACTTCGCCCTTTTGTGTAACAACAATTGGAATATCATTGATCATAGTTGCTGTTGTATAGCCATTATCTAATGCACAAGTATAAACAATTGGTTTGAAGGCCGAGCCTGGTTGCCTTTTTGCTTGTAGCACTCTATTAAATTTACTATGCGTAAAATTTCTACCGCCAATCATTACACGCACATAACCTGTACTCGGCTCAATAGCAAATATTCCACCTTGAACATATTTTGTATCTATATCAACAGCATCAGCAGGAATATCCTTGTATTTAACTTTATATCTATTTTTTTGTTCCAGGACAGTAAGATGGGCGTTTAATACAGAATCCGCGAATGCAGTCAGACCATAGTCAACAGTGGTATATACTTTTAATCCACCTGTATAGAGAATTGAAGCACCATATTTTTTCTCAATATAGCTTCGCACATATTCCAAGAAATAATCCGCAGGACCATGCTTTTCGCCTTTTCTTATTAAACGGATAGAATCAGATAGAGCTTGTTCATATTCATCTTGTGTAATATATTGTAAATTTCGCATTCGTGTAAGCACAACATTTCTTCGTCCTAAAGCCGCCTTGTAATTCTTGTAAGGATTGTAATAGTTAGGCGCTCGTGGCAGACCAGCAATCAATGCAGATTCAGATAAAGAAACCTGTGAAGCTGACTTGCCAAAGTATTTCTGGGATATAGATTCTACTCCATAGTTTCCATCACCTAAATATATGCTATTTAGATACATCTCTAAAATCTGGTCTTTTGAAAAGTTTTTCTCTATCTTAATAGTTAATAATGCTTCCTTAATTTTGCGGCTAATTGTCCGTTCATAATGCAAAAACATATCTCGTGCAAGTTGTTGAGAGATTGTACTTGCTCCTTGAGTAATTTTAGCATGTAAAAAATTAACTAAAAAAGCCCGAGCTATACCTTTTAAATATATGCCAGAATGCTGATAAAATTTGTAATCTTCTATACTTAAAAAAGCATTTTTCAAATGTGGAGCAATATCATTCAAACTTACCATTTCACGATTCTGTGTAGCAAAAGTATACAATAACTTTTCATCTTTATCATACACCTTTGTTCCTATTTTCATATCAAACTGCTCTAATTCAGGAAGTGGTGGCAATTCTTTACTATAGTAATAAAATAAACTATATATAATTCCTAAAAAAAGAGAGATAATGCAAACTATTATAAATAATGCTTTTACATAAATTGACCCAAACTTCATAATAAAAATACCTCAAAAATATTTCACCACATAATTAGTTAGCCACAAAATTACATAAGGCGTAGTGCGTAAAAACACAAAATGCACCAGTGAAACATGAGCTGAGTTGAGTTTCTGTGGAAAAATTAATCAGTGAAAATCAGTATAGTCAATGTTATCCGTGTTCTATAGACTCGCTATCTGTGGTTCATATTGTAAACAGTATAAATCATAATAGATGCCACCATTCTTTAACAAATCCTGATGAGTTCCCTGCTCTACTATCCTTCCTTTATGCAGTACGATAATTCTATCCACATATTTAATCGTAGAAAGCCGATGTGCAATTACAATGGAAGTTCTTCCTTTCATTACCTTTTTTAATGCTTCCTGAATAAGCAATTCTGTCTCTGTATCAATATTAGAAGTTGCTTCATCTAATATAAATATAGCAGGGTCATAAGCAAGTACACGAGCAAATGCAATTAACTGTCTTTGTCCAGCAGAAAGTGTGGATCCATGCTCTTTTACCTCGTGATTATAATTACCTGATAATTTCGTTATAAATTTATGAGCATTTACATATTTTGCAGATTCAATTATCTTCTCATT
Organism: Candidatus Cloacimonadota bacterium; assembly: GCA_003647765.1. Lineage (GTDB taxonomy): Bacteria > Cloacimonadota > Cloacimonadia > JGIOTU-2 > B8-G9 > B8-G9. The sequence goes on along the minus strand of QMNM01000177.1, from coordinate 153 downwards.
TGTAATTTTGTCATTGCCAAGACTGATATTGCTGTAAATATCACCGGAAAAAAGAAATACATCCTGCTGCACAATGCCAATATTTCGTCTTAAAAATTGCATATCAAATTCTATATGTGGTATCCCATCTAATAAAATTTCACCTTTTTGAAT
>QMNM01000176.1 GCA_003647765.1 Candidatus Cloacimonadota bacterium | reverse complement strand
TTATTGTTTAATATACACAAAAGTTGAGGATAAAGCCATTACAGCAAATGCGACTAAAAAAATAGAGCTAAGTCCAAAATTATCAGCAAAATATCCAATTAGAGGAGCAATCAGAATAGCGAAAATAGCTCGGAACTGTGTCTCAATAGAAAAAACAGTTGCCCGTATTTCCTTATTCATTATATCACCAATAAAGCCAACCAGATACGGACGCCTAATGTTTTTAAGAATATAAAACAATGCAAATATCATAACAATTGGAATATACAAATTGAATTTGATAAAAATAAAAGAGACCAAAAATAATCCAGTATTGATGAAAAATAAGGCATTAATAACCGATGCTGATATAGGAAACTTTGCCTGAATTTTATACGCATTTCTTGAAGCATACGCAGATAATAAATTGATAATAAAATAAACAATCCCAATTAATATTGCTGTTCGCTGTTTATGCGTAACCCACAGAAAAATAGGCAGTAATAAGACCCAACTTTTTACAATTGGTTGAAGATAGTCCTTAGTAACCTTAAACATAGCATCGTAAATTGCTGAATTGAAAATACTTTTTCTTAAATTCCGAACTGATTTAAAATCATTAAAAATGCCAGCTATATGAGTTATTGAGTCATGCCAAATAATTTTAAGATAATTTGGCGGTAATTTTCTGTCCAAATATTTAGGATAGCTAATCATTAACACCAAGTCAATAATATAAGGGATAATAGCTGCAGCAAATATAATTTCATACTTATTCCGATAGAATACAAGTAAAGCTGCTATAATAGCATTCAATGCTGAACCAAGTTTGGAAAAAGAACGCGTCTTTCCATAATATCTAATTTTTTGGTCAGCAAGTTTATTCTTATCAAGATAGTCAAATATGATGGACTTATGCGTACCTGACCTAAGTGCTTCTCCTAACGCAAATATGACCATTGCAATAGCAAATAGCAAAAATTTTGCACTAATAAAAAACATTGCAAAACTAATAAGATAAGCAATGAAACAATAAATCATCACTTTTCTTCTGCCAATTAAATCTGCTAAAATGCCTGTTGGTATTTCAAAAATATAAATGCTAATTTCACGAATAGAAATGAGTAATCCTATGTGAGAAAAATTGAGCCCTTTCTCTAAAAAAAATAAATAGAGAAATGGCTCAAAAAAACGGAGATTTTTTAAAAATCCGTATAAACAAAATTTCCAAATCATAGTATTTATAACTTAATCAGCCAATACAATAACTTTAGATTCAGCTTAACCAAAAAAATAGTCCTTAATATTCACCTCTTTAATCCATTTTACAACTATCCATTCTACATTTTTAATCTCTTTATAACCGGGCTTATCTTCTACTTTTTGAGTTAGTTCTTCAAATACTGCATTTAGTTTTTTGTTTCTAAAAGTATGTTTTATAATGTCAAGAAATTCTTCAATTTGGTTATAATCTACTTTTCATTATCAATTCTATTTACTATGATTTTATAATACTCCAATAGTTATTTAGTTATTTTTTTTTCATATTTTTTGTTCCTTCATTCTTATCTTTTATCCTTCGTATTCAATCAATTGCTTCGCAAAATATAAAGAAAAATTTGATTATTTCTTCTGTTCTTTCATTAAAATTTCTGACAACATCTTATCTGAAATTCTGAATTTTTTCCTTCAATGGCTCGGAAGCATTGATGTTTTTAAGTTTCGCTTTTTTAATATATTGACACATTGATTTTTTCCATTTTTCCTTTAACAAGGAAAATAATTCTCTCACAAATATTTGTTACTCTGTCAGCAATTCTTTCCAAATTATGAGCCACCCAGAGAAGATATGTTGCCCTTGTAATAGTTTTTGGGTCTTCAATCATATAAGTTAATAATTCACGATAGACCTGTTCGTACAGCATATCCACATTATCATCAATTTTACAAATTTCAACTGCACTCTTTTCATCTCGCTGTATGAAAGCATTAAGGCTTCTTTTTAACATCTCAATAGCCATTTCAGCCATTTTTGGAATATCAATCAAGGGCTTCACAAGTGGCTTATTGCCATACATAATTACAATTTTTGCAATTCCCTCGGCGTGGTCGCCCATTCTTTCAAGGTCCGTGATAATATTTAAAATTGCTATTATATCTCGTAAATCAGATGCTACTGGCTGTTGAGTTGCAATCAGATTAATGCATGTCTCCTCAATTTCCCATCGCTTCTTATTGATAAGAAGGTCCCCTGAAATAATCTTTTTTGCTTCTGAAATATTGCGTGATTTTAATGCCTCAACAGAACAATTTATGGCGATTGCAACCATTTCGCCCATATTTATAAGTTCCTGTTCAAGTTCTTTTATATGAATTTGAAAAGATTCTCTTGCCATAATTTTACCTCTTATGAATCGGTTCAACGATTTCAACTATTTTATCCAAAATGCCCGCTAATATAATTTTCAGTAAGTTTCTCTTTAGGCTTTGTAAACATTTGGTTTGTTTCTCCGAACTCAATCACTTTTCCAAGATATAGAAATGCTGTGAAGTCAGATACTCGTGCTGCTTGCTGCATATTATGAGTAACCACGATGATTGTGTATTGTTCTTTCAATTTCATCATTAGTTCTTCTATTTTGAATGTTCCAGATGGGTCTAAAGCAGAGCAGGGTTCATCCATAAGAATGATTTCTGGCTGGATAGCAATGGCTCTCGCAATGCACAATCTTTGTTGCTGACCGCCTGAAAGTCCCATTGCAGAATCATTAAGCCTATCTTTGACCTCTCCCCAAAGTGCTGATGCTATTAAACTTTTTTCTACTATTTCAGGAATTTTCCTTTTATCAATTCCATTTATTCTCAAACCATAAGCAACATTATCATAGATTGATTTTGGAAAAGGATTCGGTTTTTGAAACACCATCCCAACCTTTCTGCGAAGTACAGATACATCAGTATTATTGTTGTAAATATTTTCATCGTCAACAATCACTTTCCCCTTAATTATTGTATTATCTATTAAGTCGTTCATCCTATTTAAGCATCGCAGAAAAGTTGATTTTCCGCAGCCAGATGGACCCATTATTGCTGTTACGGATTTTTTTGGTATTGTTAAACTCACATCTTTCAAGATATGTTTTTCCCCGAACCAGAGATTTAGATTTTCAGTTAAAATCTTAGTTTTTACCATTTTTTTGCCTTTCTTGCTCTATATCGTATAATTATTGCAACAAGATTTATTAAAAGGACTAACATCAAAAGAACTAAAGCAGTTCCATAAGCGATAGGCATTTGAAATTCAGGTTTTGTGCCTTCTGTCATCAAAGCATAAATATGATAGGGAAGAGCCATAACCTCATCAAAGATTGAGCATGGAAGGTGTCGGTTATAAAATGTTGCTGCTGTGAAAAGAATTGGAGCGGTCTCACCCGCGGCTCTGCCAATACCTAAAATCGCTCCAGTAAGAATCCCAGGTAATGCTGTTGGCAATACTACATTTTTGATTGTATACCATTTTGTTGCCCCCAAGGCAAAGGATGCTTCTCTGAAATCATTTGGAACAGAGGCAATCGCTTCTTCTGTTGACCTTATAATTACTGGAAGAATCAAAATTCCAAGAGTAAGTGAACCAGAAAATACTGACACTCCAAAATCAAAAAATTTTACAAATACTGCAAGACCAAAAAGTCCGAATACGACAGATGGCACACCCGCAAGATTGTTTATACCAATCCTTATTATTTTTATCACCTTTCCATTTTTTGCATACTCCCTTAAATATACTGCTCCCAAAATTCCTAAAGGCAAGGCAAATCCAACAGCACCGATAGAAAGAAGAAATGTGCCGACAATTGCAGGGAAAATACCGCCTTTGGTCATTCCATCTTTAGGAAATTCTAAAATGAATGAAAAAGAAAGTACTTTTGAGCCATTTATACATATTACCAAAAGGAGCGAAACCAGAAAGACAATAGTAATGATAACTGAAATTCTTAATACCAGAAATCCAAGATTTTGTTTAAGTTTTCTCATTTTACCTGAAAATAGCCATACAGATTACACACCCCGTCCTCCGATTTCATCGGAGTCCACCCCTCTCAAGCGGGGATTTTTTTGAATTCCCCTCTATAAAGAGGGGTCTCCGATTTATCGGAGGGGGTGTGTTAACGATATTTATCTTGTTTTTATGTGTCCTTATAAATCATAATTAAACGACTCGCCTTTTTGCACTGGATCTTATTTCCTATGGGATACCCATCCTGCAAAAAGGTTAAAGCCAAAAGAGAAGACAAAAAGCACCAGAGCAATTGCGAAAAGAGAATGATAATG
>QMNM01000175.1 GCA_003647765.1 Candidatus Cloacimonadota bacterium | reverse complement strand
GGATTGTATCTCATCCAAGTTCTCGTTTTACTAAGTCAGTCCCCAAAGGGGTTAAAATAATTTCAAAAAAACTTGGTATGGACTACAATCCAATGATGATTTATTTTATTATCCGTTTCATAAAAAAGAATCAAATAGATGTCGTGGTTACCAATATTGAAAAAGAAGTCATTGTCGGTGGAATAGCGGCTAGAATTTGTGGTATTCCCAATATCCGTAGAGTAGGACGCGAGGATGATTTCAATGAAAAATTGAAGGTAAAATGGCATCATCGTTTATTAGTTGATCATTGTATCGTTCCTTGTAATTTAGTAAAAGACAATGCTTTGAAACGAGCGAACTGGTTAAATCCAGATCAATTTACAACAATTTACAATGGCAGAAACTGTAAGACATTTTCAAAAAAAGAAATAATTCAACAAAGAAAACAATGGGGGCTTTCAGATACCGATTTTGTTATTGGAACAACTTCTCAGTTAAGCAATGTAAAAGGAATAGATAAGTTAATTACAGTATTTAAGAGAGTTTTGAAAAAACATCCTGATTGTTATCTTGTTATTACAGGCGAGGGACCTGAGCGACAGAATCTTGAAAATTTATCAAACCAGTTAAATATTGTGGATAAAGTTATATTTACAGGATTTTATCCTGAACCGATGAAAGTAGCGGCTGCTTATGATATTGCTGTATCTAATTCCCAATTTGAAGGGTTTCCTAATACTGTTGTTGAATATTTTGCAGTGGGAAGACCGGTTGTTACAACCGATGTTGGTGGTATTGCCGAAATGGTAAAAGATGGAGAAAATGCATTCTTAATTCCGTATGGTGATAATCAGCAGTTATACCAAAAATTAGTATTGTTGATTGAAAATCCTGATTTAAGAAAACATTTTGGTAAAAATGCTATGGATACAATAAAAAAAGGGTTTTCGGAAGATATTATGATAGAGAAATTAGAAATTCTTTTTAGGAATATTAGTAGAAAAATAGCCACAAAGACACTAAGACACAAAGAGTAAATATGGTGGATAATCAGAAAATTCTATATCCTTCGTCCTTGTGGCCTTATATCTTTATGGTTTAATAAGAAAAAAAGGAATAAAGTGCTTTCATATTTGAAGTTATTTTACTACTTAGTGCGACCAAAAACAATTTTTGTAATGCGTATTTCTAATGGATTAGGAGATAATCTTTTATTGTCTATTTTATTTCCTCATTTAAGAAAAAAATATCCAAGATACAAAATTGTTGTTGAGACACCCTGGAAGGAACTGTTCAAAAATAATCCATATATTGATTGGGTAACGGATAAACATTTTAAGACAACAAAGCGTCATATTAAACCGAAATATTATGTTGATAAAAATACTAAAACATCATTTATTGAACAAATTATGAGTTATATCGGAGAAAACAAAAGAGGTTTTCCAGAACTTTATCTTACAAAAAACGAAATAGAATCTATAAAAAGACAATTTCCCTTTCCATATATAACAATATGTCCAGTAGGCAAAACAGTATTTAGTGCTAATAGAAAAGAATGGGGTATAGATAAATTTCAAGAACTAATAAACCTATTAACTGATTATAAATTTATTCAAGTAGGTCTTAATACTGACCCTCTTTTAGAAAATGTTATTGACGGTAGATATAAATCTATTAGAAAAACTGCTGCAATAATTTTTAATTCTATGTTTTTTATAGGTCTTGAGGGAGGATTTATGCATTTATCAAAAGCGGTTGGGAAAAAATCTGTTATCATTTTTGGAGGCTATATCCATCCCAAAATCTCAGGTTACGATGAAAATATAAATATTTATACTTCACTTGATTGTGCTCCTTGTTATTGCTCAGATACTCCACATAAACCCTGCGACTCTATGAAATGTATGAAAGCAATTACACCGCAAATGGTTTATGAGAAAATACAGACACATTTTTTATAAAATTGACGGGTAAACATAAATGAAAATTGATGTATCCATTGGCGAATTAGTTGATAAAGTAACAATTCTTTCTATTAAACTAAAAAAGATTAAAAATTTGGAGAAGTTAAAGAATATCAGGAAAGAATATGAATTGCTTAAAAAACCGATGGAACACATTGGTATTTTAATAAGTTCCAATGAATTCAGGAGATTAGAAGAGATAAATTTAAATTTGTGGGAGATAGAAGATAAAATTCGTATCAAAGAAGCAAAGAAGGAATTTGATGATGAGTTTATCCAATTAGCCAGAAGTGTTTATTTTAAGAATGATAAAAGAGCAGATATAAAACGACAAATCAACCTTAAATATAACTCGGAATTATTGGAAGAAAAAGAATATGTAAGTTATAAAGTTAGAAATAAATAGATGAAAATTGATTTTGGTAAAGTAAGAAAAATTTTGATAATTCAATTTAAACCTTTTGGTGATGTTCTGCTTACAACTTCTTATTTAGAAGCCCTTAGGGATAGATTTCAAAATGCAAAGATTGATTTTTTAGTCAGTGAACCATATAATCAAGTACTTTTTAATAATCCTTACTTAGATGAAATTATTGCTATTAAAGAGCAGAAAGGACTCTCATATTATTATGAAAGGATTTCATTATTCAGTAAAATCTGGAAAAGAAAATATGATTTAATTATTGATCAGCAAAATATGAACAGCTCAGGACAGGTGGTTCTATTTAGTGGGGCAAAATATAGACTTGGATATGCTGATGCACAATGGAGCTTTGCTTATAATTTAAAAGCAAATAGAGGTAAAGTTTGTTATAGTGCATCCAGAAAATTTGATATTCTTCAACCTCTTGGTATTAAAAAAAGACCTTACAAGCTTTACTATTTCATAAAAAAAGAATCAATAGAATATATTGATAATTGGCTCAAAAAAGTAGGATTAAAAGATAAAAAATTCCTATGTTTCTCTCCTGGTAGTCCTGTCAAAAAGAAAAAATGGAAAATTGAAAACTATGCAAAATTAGCAGATTTGATTTTGGGGAACACGAATTACAAAGTAGTTTTGTTATGGGCATCAAACGAAATTAGTGATGCTTTGAAAATGAAGGAACTAATGAAAAATGCACCAATAATTGCTCCAAAAACTAATCTTAATCAAGGTGTGGCAATGTTAAAACAGAGTAAACTATTGATATGTAATGATGGAGGACTTAATCATCTCTCTGTTGCTGTTGATTGTCCCTCATTAGCAATCTTTGGGAATACTTCTCCATCTGTCTGGTCTCCTGCATTTGCTTTTAAAAACCATTATCATCTTTATAATGCCGAATGTGATTCAAAGAAAGATTCTTCTTTTGGGATTACACCAAAAGTGGCTTTTGAGAAAGTAATGGAAATTTTAGAAAAATGAAAAATTCACTTTCAGTTGTCATCATTACAAAAAACGAAGAAAATAATATCAAAAGATGTCTGCAATCTGTAAAATGGGCAGATGAAATCGTTGTTGTTGATACTGGTTCAACTGACCGAACATTAGAAATTTGTGAAAAATATGGCTGCCACATTATTGAAACAGAGTGGCTTGGTTTTGGCAAAACAAAACAATTAGGAGTAAATTGCGCTGCTAATGACTGGATTTTATCCATTGATGCGGATGAAGAAGTAACATCTGAACTAACCGAAGAAATAAGACAATTACTTTCAAAGGATAATCTAAAAAATGGATATAGAATAAAACGGACTTCGTTCTACCTTAAAAAATGGATTCGTTATTCTGGCTGGAACAGAGATTATCCTCTTCGCCTTTTTAACAGGAAATACGGAAACTTTAATGAAAATTTTGTTCATGAGTCAGTGAGAATAAGAGGAAAAATTGGTAAAATAGATAAAGTTTTGAGGCACTATACTTATCCAAATCTTACAACCTACATTCAAAAGATTGAGCATTATGCAAATTTAAGGGCAGAAGAAGCAGTGAAAAAGGGAAAAAGAGCATCAGTATTTAACGCCATTTTTCATGGACTTTTCAAGTTCCTGAAAATGTATCTCCTGAATACTGGCTTCTTGGATGGAACAGTGGGATTGGTTCTTTCAATCAACTCGGCATTTTCGGTTTATTTGAAATATTTGAAAATATGGGAAAGAATTGAAAATGTTAAAAAATAATCCTGTCATAATAATTTCCAGAACAGATAGAATCGGAGATTTAATCTTAAGCATTCCTGCCATTAAAAGAATGCGTGATATGTACCCAAAAGCCCAAATTATCGTTTTGGTTAGAAATTACAATTATGATATTGTAAAACATCTTCGTATGTAGATAAAGTTATTAAAATTGATAATGATAAAGATGATAACATAATTCAAAAGATAAAATCTTATCATCCAGATGTATT
>QMNM01000174.1 GCA_003647765.1 Candidatus Cloacimonadota bacterium | reverse complement strand
TTAACTTACATTTTCCAGAAATTTTCTGTTTCAATTAAGTTTGCTAATTCATCCTTTATTTTTCCATTTCTGAAAAAAAGTCTCAAACCTCTTTCTTCTAATCTTTTTATACCTTTTTTACCAATATTGCCAGAGATAATAATATCACAATCGCTAATCAATTCATATACATCTAAGGTTTTTAAATGTTGCATTGTATTTTCATAAGGATTATTTCTCTTTTCAATAAATCTAAATTTTTTCTCTTTAATTTCATATACATGAAACTCTTTTGCCCTGCCTAACATTTTGGGAAAGATATTTTCTCCATCATTTGTAGGAATAGCAATTTTAATTTTATTTTTCATTTTTCAAATTTTTTTATTCTTTTTTGCTTTAAGAAGCCGAACATATTTATGGAAAAAATAGAATTCTTCAAACCCATTAAATCCATAGTTGTGCAATATATTTTTCCAATCTCTTTCTACAAAGTCAAATGCATATTTACATTCTATTATCTTAAAAGGAATACGAAAATAAAAAGGAGTATCCTTTAAAATAAACTCATTGAAATCAAGAATGATAAATTGCCCGCCCTCTTTCAGAGCGTTAAATGCATTACGGATTATTTGTCCTCTAACTTCTTGTGGGAAACCATGTAATACAAAAGAGATAAATACCTTATCAAATTTGTTATCAAAAGATAATGGCTCGTCTATGCTCATTTTTACTATTTTCAAATTTTGGATATCTTTTGTATTTTCTTTGAATTTAGAAATCATTTGCTCGGAAATTTCCAAACCAAGAATTTCTCCTTTATCAGAAAGATATTTATTCATCAAAAGTGCATTCCTACCTGTGCCAGCACCGAAATCAAGAATTTTATCATCAGGAGATATGCTCATAGATTCAATTGCTTTCCGGATAAATCTTGCATACAGTCCGAAGGAAGCAATATTCATAATCTTATCATAATTTTTTGCAATTTTTGGAGTTAGTTCTACTTTTGATTCAGGATATTTTTTTCCCATAAATTTATCTCTTTACTTCTGACAATCTAATTTGTAAGTAAAATAAAATGAAAGAGTGATAATGATAATAAAAATTATAAAAAAAGGAGTGAACCCAAATTGATTCACTATCCATCCACCTAATAGAGGAAATATTGCAGGTAAAATATTTCCCGCTCCTGATAGACCAGTATATAAAGCACGATTTTTATTTGTAGTTATTTCCAGCAGAACTCCTCCTATTGCAATTCTATAAAACGCATAAACAAGACCTCCAAAAAGAAAAATGTAAGGAAATAGAATATCTCCTGGAAAAATTAAAATGGAAATAGCAATCAATATGGAAAGAATGGATGTGATATACAATAAATAATTATATCTTACTTTACGAGCATAATAAAACATAATACCGCCTGTTATCACTCCACCTATTACCTTTAAGAGTAAATAATTTCCAATATTCTGACCACCTGCTCCAAAAGTTTCTTTAGCATACAGTATTAAAAACGGCAGTAACACAAGGGATACTCCTTGAGTGTTGGTCAGAAGTAAGTAATGTGCAAATTTCTTATTTGTTTTAAATTCTTTTTTTATTATCTGGAAAAATTCTCTTAAATGTCTGATTTTCAGATTTTCTGCTGCAACTTCTTTAATCTTCCAGAATCCTAAAGATGCAACACCAAGCAAAACCGCTGCGATAAAAAATAATATCGTATAATTTTTGGGATAATCATAGATTCCAAGCAAATATCTGGCAAGATATGCAGAAATTAAAACACCAATACTGGAAACAACCTGTTTAATAGAAAAAAAGTGCTTTCGTCTTTCCTGCAATACGGATTTACCAAGTATATCAGTATAAGTAATGTTGGCAAAACCACCACTAATAGAAAATGTAAAAATTAAAATAAAGATTAACCAGATGATTAAATTGTTGCATAACATATTAGAGAAAATAAAAAGCAGTGTCATTCCAATAAGTGTAATAATACGAGCATTTATACCGGTTAATAAAAATTTTCTTTTGTAAGGTTTATTACTTAGAAATGGAGCAAAAATCAATTGAGACAATCTGCCACTTCCTATCACAATTGCTGTGAGTATTCCGATATGTAATGGTGTGCCTCCAGCATCAATCATCATAGCAGGAATAATAGTATCTATATCTATAAAATTCTGGGCAAGAGCAAGAAAAACCGCATGCCATAAAAAGGAATAATAGTTGTTTTTAGAAACTTTATGGGTTAAATTCATGTTTGCTGTTTTTATTTCTTTCCCAAAATTACCACAAAACTTCCTTTGCTAAATCCTTTTACTGGCTTTTGCACCTTTTTAATTTCATCTAATCGTCCAAAAACAGTTTGTAGTATTTTCTCTTTTTTAAAACCTGTTTTTTGGAAAAACGATAGAATTTCTTTTGTGCTAAAAAAAGTTGCATCTTTATAAAATATACTTGTATTTTTATATTTAAGATATTGCTCACCAATCTGACTATCTTTATCAACAAATCCTATCACAAAAGTTCCATTCGGTTTCAAAATTCTATAAACCTCTGATATTGATTTTAGAGGATCATCCACAAAGCAAATCGTTGTTACCATTAAAGCATAATCAATGGACATATCATGCCACGGTAAATTCTCAGCAATTCCATAATCAACCTTTAAACCTCTTTCTCTGGATTTTTTTATCATTGTCCAACTTGGATCTATACCACGCTTAATCCCCAACGGTTTAGCAAACAAGCCACTTCCAATTCCAACCTCAACAGCATTTTCAGGCACATTGGCAATTGATTTTATTGCCAGAAGTTCTGATTGATACACTGGCAGGTATTTATCAAACCATTTTTCATATTCTATAAGATGTTTTTCAAAAGGTTCTATTTTAGGCATATAAAATTAATGTCCGAGAGGATAGTTTTTCTCTCCGGCTTTTATCTCCACATCAAGCCAATTTGCAAGTGGCACAAAAGGACAGGCATAATTTTCACTGTAAGCACATCAGGGATTTGTAGATTTATTGAAATCTAATATCCATTTCCCATCTTTAGTTTGGTCTTCTCCATAAATTAGATCCAGATATTTTCCTGCACCATAAGTTTCTTTTCCACTGGTTTTATCTTTGAATGGAACAAATAATCTTTCTTCATCTGCTTCACTTTTGTAAGCCTGAAGAGAGCATTCCGTATTGCCAATCTTGAAATGAAATTCTCCTCAAATTAGCATATCTTTCACATTTCCACCTGTATCATTAACCTTAATGGATTTCTTTTCTTCCAATTCTTTTAATTCCAATATAAATCTATAGTTCATATCGGGTTCGTAATAATCCAAGCCTTCAAACTGGTTTTTATCTTTTAGAAGTATATCATATAAAAGCACAGCATTAAAGTAGTTATCAGGAAAATCAGTTTGCAGATTACCATCGGTTTTGCCAATTTCAATATTTTCCAAAGAAAGTTTTTCTGACTTCTCTTTTAATTCATCCAGAGCAATTTTATCTTTGTCATATACTTTGCCTTTTTTACAAACAATAAATGCAGATAAAATACTATAATGACCAATACTATACCAAAATCGAGAATCACGAAGTTTTTTTAATTCCAATCTTTTTCAGGAATTTTACACCTTTTGATTTTTCTCATTATATCATTTGAGAATTCATAAATCTGTCTTTTTTCTGAAAGTTAAATGCTTTCTTTTTTCTCCCTTTTCCCATTCATCCATAACAATCCTGATGTTTTTACAAATACGGTTCATACTATCTTCAAGAGAATCATCGTTCACAACAATACATACAAATTTTTTCCTTATCCTTTTTATATTTGGTCCAAAAATTTTTGAAACTACAACTTTTACATTTTCGTCCATTAAAAGTTTGGCAATTCCTTTTGCTTTTTTGGGATCTGCGTGAACCTCTTCCTTTTCATCGACCGTATTATCAATTCTTTCTATAAAGTTAGCCTGATTTTCATCAAATTCATAAATATCATAAAAATTAGAATCGCCAAAATGCCGCCCTATAAATGTTTTGCCATCATCAGTGGCAAAAGCTACTCTTATTTTTTTCATTATGTCTCCAATGATAAATCTCAGAATCATCGTAGCTGATTTTATCTTAATAATAGCATTTTCTTTGTCTCGGATTTATTGTTCAGACCTGTCAGGCGATTGACCGATTCAATCCGATATAAATACAATCCAGAAGCAACATTATTATTATGCCTATCTGTTCCATTCCAGATTACTTCTGCTTTTTGCTTATAAATTGGGAATTCTTTTACCAATTCACCTCTAATGTTGAATATCATCAATTTAGCATTTTTAACCATTTTGGGAAGCGAATATCTTATATTAGT
>QMNM01000173.1 GCA_003647765.1 Candidatus Cloacimonadota bacterium | reverse complement strand
CCTGAACTTCATCTTATATCTGACAAGGACTTTGCATATACACCTATAGTCAAAAAATATGAAATCCTTTTTCAATATTTAGACCTTTCACATATTAAAACTCACAATCATGGTGTTGGTTGCTCAGGTTATTCTACACATTCTATTTATGGTCTATATGAATTATGCATGCATAATAGGAAAAATTGTGTCATTGCGAGTAACGGAGTAACAAAGCAATCTCTATAAATAATTATATTTCAATAAAATGATACTCTTCACATTCATAAATCATCCTTCGCAATGACAGGAAAGCTCTATTTTGCATATTTCATTTACGCTCTACGCTCTTTGCATTACGCTCTTCGCTTCTCAGGTTACCAACTAGCTTTTTTTATACCTGGGATTTTTCCTTCAAGTGCTAATTTACGAAAACAAATTCTACAAAGCCCAAAATCTCTTAGATATGCTCGTGGCCGCCCACATAATTTACAGCGATTGTAATCACGGACTTTTAATTTATGCTTTCTTTGGGCATCAATAACTAGTGCTTTTTTTGCCACTTATTCTCCTTTTTTATATTTTAGTTCATTCTTTTACAAAGGGCATACCCATCAATTTAAGAAGTTCATACCCTTGTTCATCTGTTTTTGCACTTGTAACAAAAGTAACATTTAATCCTCTAATTTTATCTATTTTATCTCTATCAATTTCTGGGAAAACAATATGTTCCTTTATGCCTATTGTATAATTCCCTCTACCATCAAAAGCATTATAAGGAACCCCACTAAAATCACGGATACGAGGAAGAACAATATTAAAGAAACGGTCAGCAAACTCATACATTATATTTCCTCTTAAATTTACCATAGTTCCAATAGGCATGCCTTGTCTTAGTTTAAAATTAGAGATAGATTTTTTTGCATAAGTAATAACTGGATGTTGTCCAGCAATCTGTTCCAATTCATCTCTTGCCTTGTCTAATGTGGCCTTATTAGTTATAGATTCTCCAACTCCCATATTAAGGACTATTTTTGTTAAACAAGGCACTTGCATAATATTTTTAAGACCGAGTTTTTTTTTTAATTCAGGAATAATTTCTTTTATATAATAATCTTTTAATCTTGGCATACAATTTCTCCTGTAATTATATAATATCCTGGCATTTTTTGCAAATTCTAGCTCTAGTTTTATCCGATAAAATTTTCATTGTTGGTTTTGTTTTTTCACCACATTTTGGACAAATCAATTGAATGTTTGATACATCAATAGGTGCTTCTTTCTCTATTATTCCACCAGCAGGATTTTTCTGTGATGGTCGTTCATGTTTCTTTATAAAATTAACCTTTTCCACAATTACTTTCCTATTCTTTGGAAAAGATTTTAATACTCTACCTTTAACGCCTTTATATTCACCGGTGGTTATAATAACAGTATCTCCTTTTTTTATCCTCATTTTCTTCATGTGTTCTCCTATACTACCTCTGGGGCTAATGAAAGTATTTTAGTAAAATGATGTTCTCTTAATTCTCTTGCAACTGGGCCAAAAATTCTAGTGCCTTTTGGTTCTAATTTGTCATCAACCAATACCGCGGCATTCTCACCAAACCTTACATAAGAACCATTTTTCCTTTTTATTTCTTTTTTTGTTCTTACAATAACAGCTTTATGAATAGAACCATTCTTAATAGGAGTATGAGGCACAGCAACTTTTACAGAAACAGTTATTATATCACCGATAGACCCATACGCACGAGCAAAATTGCCTTGGACATTAATACACATAACTTTTTTTGCACCTGAATTATCTGCAACATTTAATATAGTTTCTACATGTATCATCTCTATTCTCCTTTTATCAATGAGTACTCGGTATCATTTACTTATGTCTGTTACGAGTATTATCTTCTCTTCTCTACGATCTCTACAAATTTCCATCTTTTCCCTTTACTCAATGGACGGCATAATTCAAACTTTATCTTATCGCCTACTTCACATTCATTGTATTCATCATGAACTTTATATTTCTTATGTTTTCGGATAAATTTTTTATAAAGTTTATGTTGAAAACTTCTCTGTACTCGTGCTACTATTGTTTTATTCATTTTATCGCTTACAACAATCCCTATTTGAATTTGTTTATTTTTTTTACCCATAATTTATAACCTCATCTTACGCCCTAGGCTTTACGCTCTACGCTCTTTGTTTTTTCAGTAATAATAGTATTAACACGGGCAATTTCTCTTCTCACATCACGAATACGCAGATTATTTTCCAACCGATTAGTAATTTTTTGATATCTTAAATTAAACATTGTTCTGTTTAATTCTTGTAATTGTAGTTTCAATTCTGCAATATCCATCTCTCTCAGTTCGTAGTTTTTCATTTCATACCCCAATTTCTTCTCTATAAACGAATTTTGTTTTTACTGGCAATTTATGACTGGCTAGGCACATCGCTTCTTTTGCTAGTTCAGGAGAAACTCCTCCTATTTCAAAAAGAACACGTCCTGGCTTAACAACAGCTACCCAATGATCTAAAGCACCTTTTCCTTTTCCCATACGGGTTTCAGCAGGTTTCTTTGTATATGGCTTATCAGGAAAAATACGAATCCATACTTTACCAGCTCTTTTAATATGGTGAGTAATAGCCACTCGCGCAGATTCTATATGACGACTATTAATCCATGCTGGTTCTAAACTGATAAGTCCATATTCTCCAAAAGCGAGTGATGAACCACGATATGCTAATCCTTTTCTTCTACCACGATGCTGCTTTCTGTGTTTAACCTTAGATGGCATTAACATAATTCTTCTCCAAAAATGTATTTATAATATCAGGAAATACAGCCCTTATAAATGCATAATATCTTTTTGTGTTCTTGCCTGATTACACAGTAAAATATAAATATATGAAAAACAATGAACAATTGAATTCAGTAAAAAAATATTTTAATTCGTGAATTCGTGGTTTTATACTCAAAGTAATTATTTTACTGGGTGAATTTTGTGGCTGTTGTAATTTCCATTTAATATTATATTAAGATTTTACTTTAATATTTCACCTTTATAAATCCATACCTTAATTCCGATAGTTCCATATTTTGTATAAGCTTCTGTTAGTGCATAATCAATATCAGATCTTAAAGTATGAAGTGGCGTTCGTCCCTCTTGATGCGTTTCAGTTCTGGCCATATCTGCCCCATTTAATCTACCACCTACTTTAATTTTAATGCCTTTGCATTCTTTATGTGTCATAGCATTTTTTATAGCTCGTTTCATTGCTCTTTTATATGAAAATCTGTTTAATATCTGGTTAGCAATGTCCTTTCCTACTAATACTGCATCTATTTCAGGATTCTTTATCTCCTGAACATCTATGGATAATTGCTTATAGTCCTCATTACGAATATTTAACAAAGTTAATAATTCTTCCTTTATCTGATTTATCTCTTTCCCTTTTTTACCAATTACCTGCCCTGGTCTAGCAGTATGGATAGCCACATTGATTCTATCAGTTTTACGGTCAATATTAATATGAGAAATCATTGCGTCTATCAACCGTTTATTTAAGTAGTTGCGTATCTTAAAATCTTCGTGTAATGTCTCAATATATTCTCTACCTTTAGGTGCGAACCATACAGATTCCCATCCTTTATTTACTCCTATACGAAAACCAATCGGATTAGTTTTTTGTCCCAAATATACCTCCTATTTATTAATCTCTGCCACTTTGATACTTATATGACAAGACCTTTTTTGAATTCTATCAGCATGACCATGTGCCCGTGCTCTGAGTCGTTTCATTGTTATGCCTTCATCCACATAAGCTTCTTTAACATATAAATTTTCTACATTTACTCGCCCTTCCTTTTCCACTAAATTAGACACAGCCGCATTTAATAATTTTTCTATATGAGTAGATGCTCTTTTTTTAGAAAAAGCAAGTATATTTTTGGCTTCTTCTACCATTTTCCCACGAATTAGATCTATGACTAATCTTGCTTTACGAGGAGAACCACGCAAATTTTTAATTCTTGCTATAGATTCCATTTATCTCCTTTACTACACAAATCAATCTCTATAAATAAATTATTTTATTCAAAAAAAATATCTTCTGCGAAACTTGAGCTAAGGTTAAATTAATTTCTAAATCCTAATTTCAAACTTCAAATAAAATTTCAAAATCCAAATGCCTAATGATAAAAATATACTACAATCTATGCAAAAGATTTAATTTATAAAAAAGGATGTTCGCGTAAGTCCGTATAGTTTGTATAAGTTCGCGATTAAGTAAGAGATTAAACGCGAACAAATCGCTAACTCAACAAACTCATCACAAAAAATTTAAATTTATAAAATAGATAAAAAATGTTTGCGTAAGTT
>QMNM01000172.1 GCA_003647765.1 Candidatus Cloacimonadota bacterium | reverse complement strand
GTCTGAATTTAGTTTGTGTAGCTACTCTGTCAACAGTAAGTACGATAATCTCACCGAGTCGTGGAGTACAATGTGTTTTTGTTGTTGCGATTTTTATAGCTTCTTCTTTATCAAGAAGTAACTGTTCTTTTTCTGGTGCCATTTTTGCTTCTGCTATTTTAGCGTCCCACTCGGCTTCTATAACTACAAGGTTCTTTGCAGATATTTCCTTGGTTGCACCAATCTCATCTCTCAATTCACTTTCTTTAACATAGTGTTTTGATTTTGGTCTTCCTTTCTTCTTAGGCTCTGCTTTTAATTGATCCTCTGCTTCTGCCATTGCTACTTTTTTACTTTCTTCAGTCATTTTAACTCCTTAATTATTCCAAAAATTTTTATAATCTAAACCAAATTTAAGGGGATTTACTTTATTAAGTCCCATAGCATAAAAAATAAAAGAAGAGATACCAGAACCACGCATTAAATATACATTAGTATTCATATCATCCAAGTGCCGCTTTAATAAAATAGCAATTTGGAGAAGTAAAATATTATGTTCTGTATTTTTAATATAGTTAAATTCTTCAAGAATAATATCACTATATTCTTGATTCTGTATAGAAAGTATTTCTATTTCTCTTTCAATATCTACATCTGATGATAATGAATAGTCTAATTCATTTTTATCTTCTGTAAATATTTTTATACCAATAGAACGAGCATGAAGTAAGTCCCTTTCCTCATCAGAAATATATTCCGCATAAATGCCCAGTTTTGACGCAATGTTTTGAAGATTCAAGCCTGAGTTCACAACGAAGTCGTTTGAATAGCATAACTTATTTAGTTCTGGTGAATATATTAATCCTGTTGAAAGTTGAGTCATTTCTCAATCCTTATTTGATTTATATATATTTTACATTAATTAGAAGTATTTTAGTAATAAATGGGGTGCTTGGTCGGCATATTTCTGTATTATTATATCGGCTTTGCGATTTGCTATCTCATAATCGTCAGTGGCAAATAAATCTTTGTTTCTCTTAGTGTATTCATGGTCTTGTTTGATTAGTAAAGCCCAGTATATTTCGGCATCCATTTGAGTGGGATAAATATCTTGATTGACAACTTCAAATGTTCTACTTTTGTATTGAACGATGTAGGTTGGAACTTCATATATAGTTTGTGGGTCTCGCATATAAATGTCGTTGATTATTACTTTTTTTGGAATATCTGAAAAGTGGATGATAGCCCATACTGTATCACCGACCGGGTACATTACCCATCCAATGGAATAAAAATTTAGCTGGGTCTTCTTCTTCATACTTTTCTACGAGAGTAGAAGCTTCAATCAACATACTTTCAGAAATATCCTCACTTAAAAAGAATGGGTCAAAACTGTAATATAGTTTAAGGAAGTTGACAGAACCATATATTAATGCTTCTTGTTTAGTAGTAAATAGTAAATGGGTGGGGCAGCACAATCGTGAGCCATTAAGTGTGATGAATGTAAGTTTTTTACCAGTGCTTGATTCACGGCTTATGAATGTTGCTTCTTGTGGGTACAACATTTCTTCTATTTTTTGAGAAACCACCCATAGGGTAGTTCTCTTTTGAGTCTCTAATACATTAATCATAATCTTATTTATGAACTAGAGTGAGGTGCTTAAGAATATTTGGAATAATCTTCCAGATTTAATTCACCGTATTGGATACCTCTTTCAATTGCTCTTATCAACCCACCTTTAGTAAAGTAATGAGCGTTGTCTTCTCTACTTAAATTCCAAAAACTTAAATTTTGTTCTGGTCTTGTTAGAGCAGTATAAACAACTCTTTGTTCTTCCTCTGGGTCATAAAAGGCTGTTTTTGAATCATCATTTAATAGACTGAAATCATAAAGGAATATTACACTTTTCCACTGCAGACCCTTAGATTTATGAACAGTCATTAACTGAATCTTACCTTGAGTTTTTTCTTCCAAAAATTGAGCTTCAAATAATAATTCTTCAAGAGCTTCTATCCAAGTAGCTTTATTCTCTCTGATTTTTACTTCTTTCAAGTCCTTGTGGAATCTTTCAAGAGATTGTTGAATTGATATAGCTGGTTTCTTAGCCGTTGCCAATAAGTGAGCAAGTTTTGGGAATGCCTTGTCAAAATCTGCTACTTCTAACAGTCTATACACTTCCACAAGTTCTGGGATTTTCTTTATATCTCCGAACATTCTACCTATCATTTGCATACTGTCACATCTACCAATATTAGAAGCAATCTTGATTGGAACACCACCTTTCACATTCTTAATCAAATCGACCGCTAATGCTCTATTATAACCTTTTGTAGTCATGCTCAACATAGACATAAGTATCTTCACTTCTTGTCTCTTAAGAATGTCAAACTCAGTATGTAAGTAATAAGGTATTTCTAACTTGGCTAAAACTTTTGCTACTGACTTAATTAATGTGTTTGTTCGTGCCAAAATACAGATTTGGTCAAGTGGCTTTTCAAACAATCTGATTTCTTCTAAGAAGTCCTCTGCACCTTCAATTTCATGCACATCTCCATCTAAATGATTTTGTGTAGCAATTGAGATTTTTGAACGGTCAAGGTCGTCATTACCCATAGTAATTTCTTCTGCGAACTCATTAGCAAACTGAACAATCTCAGGAGCACTTCTAAAGTTTTTAGATAGGATTTCAACATTTGGATTAAACTCTTCAATATACGTATTAATGATTTTTGGGTCTGAACCACGAAAACCATAAATTGATTGTTTGAAATCTCCAACTTTTACAAGGTATGCGGTATGAGTGTCATCTGTAAATAGTGTTTGAAGTATCTTAGTAAACTTATATTGAGAACGATTCAAATCTTGTGCTTCATCTGTAATGATATAGTCGATTTGACCCATTGCTTTCTTCACTAAATCTTTTCTCTCTAAAATAACTAAATTAGCAAGTGGAACCATTAAATCAAACATTATAAGATTGTGTTCAAGTAAATAAGAAATTAATCTGAATGTTTCTTGTTCCCCAAATTCTTCTTCTTGTAGGTCTGCAGATACTAACGAAGTGAATCGCTTCATATAAGCCATCTTCTCTTTCTTTTTACCATGATCTTTATGTTCTTTTTCAATGAATTCATCGGGGAATTCATGAACAATTGTAGGTATATCAGTATAACCAAGTTCAGTATGAAAAGGTTTAATAAGTTCATTCCAACAAAATGAGTGAATTGTAGCTATATATGGGAAGTCATACTGTTCTTTTTTGAAGTGATTTTTAACACGTTCTTTAAGCTCATTTGCAGCTTTCTTCGTAAATGAGAATGAAATAATATTTTTAGGCTTAGAACCATTGGCAATCTTGTCACCAATAAAGTGGACAACAGAACCAGTTTTACCAGCACCAGCCGCCGCCAATACTAACAAATGTTTCTTTTTTGTTGTTGCAAATTTATGTTGTTCATCGGTTAAATTCATATATATACCTTTTTTCATTTATTATACATTTTTTTTTATAAATAAATATATTAACAACAAAGGAGACCATTATGGCAGAAATGAAAAAAGTACCGTTTAGTTCGGTTCAGGATGAATCAGTTATTAGTATGAGTTTTGATGAAAACCCAAATATACCAACAGCTAATTATAGTGAAGATACATTACTTAAGATTAATGAAGTTATCGCTAAGAAAATGAGAGCTGAGAAAATTAAGAAAATGATAGAAACAGAATTAAAGGCTGAAACAAAGAAAGAAGAAGATCCATTTTTAGCATTCAATTTTAACAGTATGTAATTCATGTTGGATGAAATTGAATTAGAGAAAATATCTCTAAATAAATTTATTTTTGCGATATTTAAGACTGATCAGTTATCAATAGAGAACACTTTAAGAATCCTAAATTTAGATACACTACCTTTAGAGATTCAAATCAATAACAACAACGTATTTATTCGTGATTTATCAAGATATATGGCACTAAATAAATTAAAACCAAATATCATCGAATATTAAACCGGCGATTTTATTATCAATACAAATAACAAATTCTAACATTAGTATCTTATACTGCATGTCGAATAATCTTTTTACTGGTATCTTGATATTATTTGGGACTATAATGCCTACTAATGGGATTGGTTCTTGTAATACCATTTCAAGATATTTTGTATCAGATGTTTCCACCATAGACCCACTCGTTGATACATACTCTTTAATTTGCGCTGTATGTTTGTCAATAGTATCTTCTATTAGTCTTTCAGCTTCACGGATATAAAAGTCAGCCGGAACAAATTTCTTTGATGGTCCTATAAACATTCCTCTTGGATATGTAATATTTTCACCAGTGTCAGTAGTTACTGTATAAAGGTATGTTCCGTTATACAGTTTTGTTT
>QMNM01000171.1 GCA_003647765.1 Candidatus Cloacimonadota bacterium | reverse complement strand
TAGAATCTCAATCTGATATGGATCTGAATCAGTTCCTGAACCATTAGGTAGAACGCCATCTGCAAATAGGTTTATCATCACACAAAGTGTGAAGACTGATATTAAGATTCTTTTCATCATTTTTCCCTCCAACTCTTTAATATGCCACTAATGGATGGCAGCTGCCCCGCCAACGGCGGGGAGCTGTGTGTTAGTGGCAATTATTTTGATAAAACAAAGCATTAAATTCAATTACTTATCTTTAGATTTTTTTATTGTAAAAAGATTTACAACAAATAAACCAACAACGAGAATTACTATGCTATATGTAGCGTTTGCACCAAGATTATTATTTGTTAAATATGCACCTATAACAAATATTAATCCACCTATCAATCGACCGATTAGGTTTTTCCAGTTAGTCATAATAGCCTCCTATTTCTTATTTGCAAGAAGATGACCAGTCTGCTAAAAATTTACTTACTAAATAGTAAGCAGCTGTTACAAAAACACCAAACAAGTCAGAAAGAATTGTGCCAACATTATCAGCAGTATGCTGCCAATCACGGCAACCATAAGAACCCTCAATCCAAGCTTCTTTAATCAGAACAGAATAAAGATTGTTTTCAATCCCTGCAACTGTTGCATTTGATTGTAAACTGTTTAATTCTGCAACGATATCATTAGCTATTTGTGGAATTTCCATAGAATTGATATCAATTTTACCAATGAAAGTTTTACTGTTTAAAACTACTTTAATATCAAAAATCTCAGGAGTTTGTGAATTTCTTGTTACTTCTGTCTTTACATCATATTTTGAATCAGCTAAATATTTAGTATTAGCTATGATTGTATCACCTACGATCTGTTCTGAAATTTCAAGTTCACTAAATCCATTTTTTTTGAAAACACCTGAAGATATTTTATTAATTTCATCCAAAGCTAATTCAAACGAAATTGATTCAGCAGTTTTGTTAAAACCAGTCACTGATTTTAAACTACCTTTATCATCATAAATGATTTCAAGTTTTTCTGAGGTTCCAAAGGTTTTATCTTCATTGTAAAGCCAGTATTTTGGGAATTCTGTTGAGCCGATAAATTGGTGCCAAGCCCCTGCTCTTTTAAGCACATCGTGAAGTAGAGGTGCCATTTTACTTGTTCTTTGATTACTCATTTTTCATCCATAAGTTTGTTTTGTATAACATCAGTTGTTTTATGATTTCAATAAATCATATCTTGTGATTACCTAAAAATAACTTGTTGAATTTTTTTTACCCTCCACGCATTTTATCCTCCTATTTTTATGTAATTTATAATCCAGCATATTGCCACTAATGTTCATGCACGCTGCGGGATCGGAACGATCACGCCTGGAAACGAACCAACCAAAGTTTGAATCGGAACGATTCAGACGAAATGAACTGACAACACCTACCGCAGGTGCACATGTTAGTGGCATCAATCTAAAATATCCTTCGACTTTTATCTTCACTGTTGATGTCATATCTACCAATATATACTATTTGAGAACCATCATCTGAAAATCTTGGATAGAAGCCATCTTCTGCTAATATTGTGTTATTTGAACCATCTAGTTTTATTGAATAGATATCACCAATATTTGACCACCCATATGTACAATAAATAACAATATCTTGAAATACATGAGGTTTATAGCCATCAACTAGTTCTTCAACTTGATTCAAAACATAGTTGTTTAGAACGATCCCATTTAGATGAAATAATATCTGTGTATTCTCTATTGATATTTCCATAGATTCTAAGCCACAATATGATACAAATGTGCTAACACCGTTTTCAAGAGAGCTATACTTTGAAACAGAATAATAATCATAAATTGTAAATAAAATATCATTTTCATTATCGTAGTTAGGTTTTCTGAAACCGTGATCACTATCAATTTCCTCAATATAAAGAGTATCGATTCCAAAAGTTGTCATATTCATGATGCTTATTGTGCTATAGTTTATTTGATTTTCTGTATAATATGTAACATATAGCAGACACTCCTGACTCTGATAATAGATAAAGGATGCATCAATCTCACTCACATTATTCGTTTGGGTAAGATTTACAATTTCTATCCCCATAGGATCTACCAGATAGAGATCATAAACTGCAAAGTCGCGAGATTCATTTAAAACCCAGAACACGATTTTTAATCCATCATCAGATATTGATGGTAAATCCTTTCTTATTTTTAATTCACCACTAATTTGTGTTACTTCTGTACCGTCTGTATTTGATGTAAATAAACTGCCCATATTCGATCCATCAGTTCTATTAAGCATATAAAGAAGTTTATTTGAATTAGGTAAAAACTGCACATTTGAACAACTATTCACATCTATAACTTTCTGTATGTTACTACCGTCAGTATCCATAATGTAGATTGCATCTTGATAGATTGGAATGTAATAGTAATCATCATTACAACCTATTAAGATTAACAACAATAGAACTATAACTATATTTTTCATCTTTCCTCAAAAAAAATGCCACTAATGTTTCGCCACTGCCACGAGCCACCAGCAATCTCAAACTCAGAAAAACCAGCCGTTTGATTCGGAAGAATCAAACAAAACTGACCACCCAACTTGCTTGTGGAGTGGTTTGTTATACCCTTAATTGTTTTCGATTTTATTAATGATTTTGAATATTTCATTTACAATACTTTTCGCTTGGTTGTGGTTTATGGTCTCATTTGTATGAACGATATGATTTCTTTTCATATTCCATTCTCTTATTTTATAGTATTCATCTTTAGTTATTAGATAATTTTCTACAGAAATGTTAAGTAGTTGATTTAAGTTGAAAGGTCTTTTAGTAATCTTTATATTTGCATTATTCATTACATATTCTTTTAATTTAATTTCAAATAGTGTGAAAACTGAGATAACTGCAGCTCTATATTCTTTTTTCAACAAAAGTCTTTTAGGTTCTTCTTTCAGTGTCGATTTAAATATCTCGCCTTTATTTCTAAACCATTCTTCAAAAATTACAATAAATTCATCCGAATTTTCTAATGGATTGTAATCTCTTTTTATGTATTGGATATTTAATAATTCATTAGGAATTTTAGTTAGTTCATCAGAGATTGCTAAGACATTACCTTTGCCATTATCTTTAGCCAATGCTAAACTAAGCTCATATTGTGTGTTTGGAGTAGAAACATCAACAACAACTAACTCGGCTCGCTCAATTATTGCAGAAATACTTGCTGTCCAGTTGTCACCAGAAGAGACAAAATCTTCAGCAGTTACAGGTACAAAACCATATGATTTAGCGATTGGAAAAATGAATTTTTTATAAAATGAAAGTAAGGAAAGTGGAATAGAAAAGAAGCAAATCCTATTGTTTGTTCCCTGTGGAAGAGCTAACTCTGACAATGTGTCTTCAGTTGTAACAGTTGTATAATTGAAAATTTCTTCGCTCCAATAACTTTTTAATTCTGAAAAAACATCCTTTAGTATGGATGAATATTCATTTTTATCGCCTTTGATATTAATAACTTTGACATTGCGTCGTTCAAAACGAGCGATTTCGTGCTGTGAACAATCAACCATTATTGTATAAGCTTGCCTTTTTAAGCTCCCCAACCTGTCATTAATTAATTGCCATATCTGCCTAAAATCATTATCATCTAGACTATAACCTATAAATAGTGGTGTTTTAGTAATAAGTAAATTTGATAAAAATGTTGATAACATAGGATAATTCGATAAAAATCTATCATAATCTTCTTCAGTTATTACTAATCTTTTTGGATGATTTATATCTCCGTGAAGTTTTAGTAAGGAAACACCTTGATTTCGAGATGAAATTGATAATTGATCCTCTTCAATTATTGGTCTACAGAATTTGTCTACACTACTATAGCCGTGTTCTAACAGAAATTCAAAATTAGTTGTAACGACTAATTCAAATGGCAAATTACAAAAAGCTTTGTGTGCTTCACCTGGTTTTATACTCTCAACTAATAGCAATTCAGAAATTTTCTCTATTAAGTTTGTTCTTGAAAATTCGTGTGAATATGCTGAAAGAGCATCTAATGCATTGTTATAACTAAAATCAGGAATTAAATCAGAAACGGCTTTTCCTAATTCATTCCAATCAAGCATTTTGCTTCCAATTGGGATTACAGCATTTTTTGAAAAACCAGCCCCAATAATGGGAATACATCTGTTATTGACCATATCCTCTAGGAATGGTTTTGGAAATTTCGAAATGTATTTGTATTTTTTCATATTTTTTCCTCTAAGGCTTTTACCTATATTTTAAGGGTATAATGTTTGGCGTGTGCGGCGGACAGACTGTGTGAAAACATAATATTCATAATTTTATTAAATTTGAAAATCTTTATAAATC
>QMNM01000170.1 GCA_003647765.1 Candidatus Cloacimonadota bacterium | reverse complement strand
GTTAGGAGTAATATATTTGTAAAAAACAATGACAAGAAAAATATAGAACTCCATAGGAGTGACATATTTATATTGTCAATGGCTAGCCCTGTATTAAATTGTATTCAATTTGAGATGCTTTATTTAATAAATCATTCACCACTACTTCTGGGGGACTACCAAATATAAAATGTAAAAGATGTTCTATTTCTGTTCATTAGCGTGTAATCAATACTTACACTTCTGTAATTTGACAAAGTAAAATTAGTTAATTTGTTAAAATGTTTAATAAGGATACACAAGATAAAGGAATTTATGCAAAGATTTGACAAGATTTCATTACTATTGAGTAGTTTGTAATACTTATAATCAAGTGAAGTATAAGGCAATTTACACTATGGACAAAGTTTTCAGTTTTAGATTACATAACAATCTATTAGTAATCTGTGCGAATGATAAGTCCAATCCATTAGTATCAATACAACTATGGGTTAGAATCGGTTCAAATTGGGAAACAGATGAGAATGCTGGATATAGTCATTTTATTGAACATATAGTATTTAAAGGCACAAAAAAATTTGCAATGGATGAGCTTTCACAGCTAATTCCATCTGTTGGTGGAGAAATAAATGCTTTTACAGAGTACGATGCAACTTGCTATTATGTTAATCTTCCATCAGAATCCATTGCTGTTGGAATGGAAGTAATATCGCAACTTTGTCAGTTTCCACTGTTTAATGAAGAGCAAATATCAAAAGAGAAGAATGTAGTGATTGAAGAATTGAAAGAATCACAAATGAATCCAAATGATAAAATTTTGAGAAATACTTTACAGCATTGCTTTACTCATCATCGGTATGGAAGAGATATTGCTGGCACTATTGAGCAAGTAAAGAATATTACAAGAAAAAAGATAATCACTTTCTTCAAAAATTACTATACTCCTGATAACTCATTTTTAACTATTTCCGGTGATTTTAATCAGAAAAATATTGAGTATTTAGTAGAAAAGTATTTCTCTAAGTGGACTGGAAAATCTGCTGTAAAAATTCCATCACCAATAGAAAAGCCCTGTAATAAATATTCAATAAAGACAGATTCGGCTAATGTTAGTGGAGATTATTTGAATTTTTCGTTTCCTATTCCGAGCAAAAATACTCAAGATTTTCATATCTTAAATTTGCTGTTTGACATATTGACAAATAAACGCTCTATATTATATAAAGAGCTACATTTGGATAAAAATTTAGTAGATGCATTTGATTTACAAATAATAAATGGTTTAGAGCCAGGATTAGCCATCATTGAAACTATTCTTAAAGATTCAATAAAGCCATACAAAATTATAAAAATTATACTTGATACAATAATTAATTTTAAAAAAGGAAATATAGATATAAACGAGATTGAAGATACTAAAGCAGAGACAATTTTTAGCCATAGATATTCTTTTGAATATATAGAATATTTAGGCATAGCGATTTCTTTTCAAGAGATTTATAGTAAATATTCTGACTATTTTAAGTTTGAACAGAAAATAAGAAAAGTTAATCGCAAACAGATAAATGAAATTGCACATAAATATTTGGATATTAATCAGTTAAAGATTACTCACTTTGGGAAAAATAAACTGGATATAGAAAAAGTAGAAGAAATAATTACACAAGCGCAACAAAAGCCATTTTCTATCAAAAAAAAGAATAAGAAATTGGAAATTGCCACTCTGGATAATGGCTTAAAAATTGTATTAAAGAAGACTAAGTATAAACCAGTAGTAGGATTAGGATTATCAGTTGGGGTTAGTCAATTAAATGAAAATGCTAATAATTTGGGTATTAACAACTTGACTGCTAGTTTGATTCTAAAAGGAAATGAAAAATATACTTTTAATGAACTAATGAATAATCTGGCAAGGAATGGAATTCATTTTGCTATAATTCCGAATATGAACAATACCAGTATTGTAATGAAATGTTTTACAGAAAGATTAACTACAAGTTTGAGGATATTGCAAGAGAGCTTATTATATCCAACTTTTCCGCAGAATGAGATAGACAAGCAAAAGAATACTATTTATAGTATATTGAGGAAAATCAATGATTATCCGAATTCATATTGTCATGTTCTATGGAGGGAATTGATTTTTGGAAAGAATAGCAATTTAGTGCAAAAAATTGGGTACAAAGAGACAATTGAGGAAATTACTCGTCAGCATATTCAAAGTTGGTATAATCAATTTTTCAAAGCAAATAACATTACATTATCTATTGTTGGCGATATTGATTTTGAGAAGGTTCTTTACACTTGTGATGCATTTTTAGGCAAATTGCCGAAAGGCGAAAATCATATACAAAATTTAGCAATTAAAAAGCCCTCAACAGAACATTACAGAGAAAAGAATTTACACCATTCATTTAATACTCAATCCATAATTGTATTAGGCGGATTTGCTCCAAATCTGTTTAGTCAAGACAAGACAGCTTTTCTTGTTTTAGGTGAAATATTAGGTGGAGGTATGAATTCGCGATTGTTCATATCTATACGGGAAAAATTAGGATTAGTTTATGATATCTCATTTTCTTCACACTTATCAAAAGAATTTGGAATTTATACAATTACAGCATTAACATCTAAAGCAAATGAAAAAATTGTCATTCAAAAGATTAAAGAAAAGTTACAAAATATTGTAAAGAACGGAATAAATGATGAAGAATTAAGTATTACTATAAATCAAATGAAAGGAAGTATAATATCTGAATTTGAGAGCAATTTATATCAAGCACAGTCGTATGCTATTGCAGAACAGATTGGCTTGGGTTATATGTATGTAGAAGATAAAGTTAAGCGACTGGAAAATGTGAGAAAAGATGAAATTCAGAAATTGGCAAACCAGTATTTTAATGATGATAATTTCTATTTACAGGTAGTTAGATAGGTGTCTGAGCAAAAGTTTTCAGGAAAAATATTTCACCACAGAGACACAAAGATAGGAAACCAGAGTTTGGTTTCATTAAAGGATTATTAATGAAAAGCAAGGTTTATTTTATTGACTTTACGACAAGTTTTAGTTATACTATTTTTGATAAGTTAAAGTGCATAGCAGAGAGATCACATTTAACAGATATTTTTGCTGTCAAAGATAATGTTGCTGTAAAACTTCATTTTGGTGAATATGGAAATTTCGGCAATGTAAATGCTCGTTATGTAAGGTTTTTCATAGACCTAATCAAGTCATCTGGGGCAAGGCCATTTCTGACAGATACTAATACTTTATATACAGGCGAACGAAGCAATAGTGTTGACCACTTAAACAATGCTGTAAGGAATGGTTATGATTATAGTGTTGTTAATGCACCTATAATTATTGCTGATGGACTTTATGGAATGAGTGAAATTGAGTTAGAGAGCAATTCATCATTTACAGAATTTGCTTATATTGCGTCTGATATTTACTATGCGGATGCAATGTTGGTTATATCGCATACTACTGGACATGAGGTTACTGGTTATGGAGGTGCATTAAAGAATGTAGGTATGGGCTGTGCTTCACGAAAAGGGAAAATGGATATGCATTCTACATCTGCTCCAATTGTGAAAGAGAAAAAATGCACTGGCTGCGCCAAGTGTGTAAAATGGTGTCCTGTAAATGCTATACAGATTATAAATAAGAAAGCGAAAATTAATAAGGACCTATGTATTGGTTGTAGCGAATGCATCTCTGTTTGCCCTTTCAAAGCAATCGGAATTGAGTGGAATCAAGCATCCGACATTATTAATGCTAAAATTGTTG
Source organism: Candidatus Cloacimonadota bacterium (assembly GCA_003647765.1). Classification (GTDB taxonomy): domain Bacteria; phylum Cloacimonadota; class Cloacimonadia; order JGIOTU-2; family B8-G9; genus B8-G9. Next base: position 599 of record QMNM01000170.1, on the reverse strand, counting down.
ATTATGCATATGCTTGCCTGAAAAATAAACAAAATAAAGTATTTTATGTGAATTTTTTAAATAACATAACAAATCTTTGTGATTGCACTCCTATTCATGGAATTAAAGAAATTCCAGATATAGGTATTCTTTTTTCAAGCGACATCGTAAGTATTGACAAAGCATCGCTTGACTTAATTAACGAATCTGCTGGATATAATCTATTTCAAAAATTACATCCAAAGGCAAATGTAGAAAAACAGTTAATTTACGCAGAAAAATTAGGATTAGGTTGCATAGAGTATGAAATTATAAAGGTAAATTGAATTCGCCACAGAGACACAGCATACAGATTGCAGTTTCCTGAAATCTGTGAAAAATTGCCTAAACACTGTATTAATCGCCATGTATACACAGTAAAAATTGGTAATCCTAACACCATTTGTAATGGTGTTTTTGTCTCTAAAAGTACAGATTTCAAATCCAGTAAAATTAGCGTCTGGTTCGCGTCTAATCTCTTACTTAATCGCGGACTTGCAATCGCGAACTTATACGAACTATGCGAACTTACGCGAACCTTTTTATAAATTAAATCTTCTGCGATGAGTTTGTTGAGTTAG
>QMNM01000169.1 GCA_003647765.1 Candidatus Cloacimonadota bacterium | reverse complement strand
TTCATTAGTGTAACTTAGTGTTCTTAGTGGCTGGAAAATGTAGCCACGAAGTTCACGAAATATTTACCACAGAGACACAGAGAACACAGAGAATATTTTTTAATTTTCTTTTAATATTCATTAGTGTAATTTAGTGTTCTTAGTGGCTGGAAAGGGTGAATGGTTTTTTGAGTGGACTCATCTATAATTTATATCTTTTTTATTGGATAAGTTAATAGCATCAAAAAACTTGCCTAATTTTCTATGATTTTTTGTTTTGTGTATTTATAACTTTTGGAGTAATGATGATAGAAACTTTTAATTTAAGCAAAATATTTTATGATAGTTCTCGTGGAGAGGTTAAAGCAGTTGATGGGGTTAGTTTTGATTGCAAATTGGGAGAAATTGTGGCTTTGCTTGGAGTCAATGGTGCAGGCAAGACCACTACGATGCGATTATTATCAACAGTATTGGATCCAAGTGGTGGAACAGCGAAGGTCTGTGGATATGATATAAGGAAAAATCCGGAAGATGTAAGAAAAAATCTGGGATTTCTATCTGGTGACACAGGATTGTATCCTCGCTTAAAAGCATGGGAAATTATTACATATTTTGGACGATTGTATGATATGACAGAATCAAACATAAAGAGCAGGATTGAGGAACTATCCAGTTTATTAGGAATGAATGAATTTTTGGATACGAAAATTGATAGCTTATCAACTGGAATGAAACAGAAACTTTCTATTGCGCGTTCTATTGTGCATAATCCACCTGTAATGATTTTTGATGAAGCTACAGTTGGACTGGATATTCTCACTGCTCGTAATATTGTGGATTTTATTCATCAATGTAAAAAGGATAATAAAGCTGTCCTATTTTCAACACATATAATGCGCGAAGCAGAACGAATTGCTGACCGCATCATTATTATTCATAATGGTAAATTGATGGCACAAGGGACATTAGCAGATTTGCAAGCTATGAGCAATAAAACCGAATTAGAAGATGTTTTTATTGAGCTGATTGAAGAGCAAGATAAACAAGAAGATAAAGGTTCAAAAAATCAGGAGTTTTAGACATTACCAATTAATAGAACACTGATTACACTGATTAATTTTTTAGTTTTTATCCATGTATATCCGTGTCATTCACGGAATCCGTGTTCTATCCATTAAATTTCTACCAAAACATTCCTATTTGACAACATCAGCGTTCTCCTCTTGAATCATTGTTTTCTTTGAATATAAACAAAAAGTTTCATAAATTTAAATTAAAAATTTAAATTAAATCAATGGACAAATCTTTCTTTACGATTTTCAATTTATCTATATACTTATATTTCAAATAAATAAAACATAAATTTTTAGAATTCTCAAACTGGCACGATTTATGCTTATATTTATGGAAAACAAGAATATAAAAGGAGGTCGTGATGAAACGACTAATTATTATCTATATGATTGGAATATTATCCACATTCTCACTATTGGCATTTGAAATTGACCAGTATAATGTTGCAAATGAAAAATTGCAAAGTAACAAGGTTTATGATGTATTTTTCTATGATACTTCAAATGATAATATTCCTGATACTTGGCGAACGGATAATACTAAAAGTTGGTATAATGAACCATCAAATCCGAGTGATGACTTTACAGGAATCCTTGATCTTAATCGCTGGGACCAAAATGGAAACACAACAGTTGATAGCGGCTATGTTAAATTCTCAGGGACTATTCTTTATGGTTACTGGTACGGCGGAGAAATTACTTCATTTTACGAGTGGAAATTGATTGGTGATTTTGATATTCAAATTAGTTATAGCGATTTTGTATCTGAAAATAATGGTGAATTACGATTTGAAATTAGGAGTAAACGTTTTCCGGACAATTACTTTCTTTTCGTTCAAAGAGCAAAAAAAGATGATGGTTCAAATGTCTATTCAAGAAATGATTATAACAACAATTACAGCGAAACAGCCATATCTGACACTATAACCACAGGACGATTACGAATTGTAAGAGATGGTGATAGTGTTAGAACTTACTATGGCTATTGGGATGCTGGAACAGGTGTTGATCAGGACAGATGGAAATGGACAGCAGTTGGTTCTGCTACATATTTTGGCTCTTATGATGTTTGTGTAAGGTGCTTTACCTCCGGTAGTTCTGGTGTTGAAGTCAATGTAAAAATAGACGATTTTATTGTGGATAGTTATGGAAGTTGTAATCTTGGAAATGTTGGCAGTCATACAAGAAGCACTACTAATGCTTTTCCTGAACAGGCAATCTTAGTCGCAACTGAGAAAGGATTGGATATTATTGATGCGTCAGATAATACACTCTGGATGAGGTTCAGATGCTTTGATGGAACTAGTGGAGATATTGTTCGCAATCAAAATCTTGTTGCTGATAAATTGCATACAGTATTTGCTCTGGATGGTAAAATATATTGCGGTGCTTATGATGGTTTTATGACTGGTGTAGCCGTTATTGATTTTGTAAATGATACAACATGGTTCTATGACCCCCCACATACATATGGAGATGGAACTGGCTGGAATTATCTTGGAAATATATCACATCGTAATATGCATCGTGGTTGGACTGATAATGATGCTAACTATACTTCATTATTGGGCTGGAATGTCTATGACTTGTATGTAAAACAGATAAATGGAGATACTTATTTAGCAATAGCAAATGGTGTTGATATTCAAGATGATGATGCAACTGTTGTTGTTATAAATACGAACAATAATACAAAAAGCTATGATAAAATTACAGGAACAGCCAATAGTATGGTTGGCGTTAATATAGGTGAAAATAATTACTTATATTATCTTGATACTGGACATATTTATGTTGAATATTCTGACTTTCTAAATGCAGGAGAATTTAATGATGATGCAAGCAATCCGGTAGCTATTCCAACTGGTATAGATGCCTGTGATTTACTCACAACATCTGATTATTTATACATATCAGAGAAATCCACAAGTTCACCATATACTGATGGTAAGGCAAGGAAGCATTATTTAAACAATGTTGGTTTTACTGGTATTAAATATGACATTACTACTTGGGATTTATGGGGTTCAGCATCTTGCACTGCAATAGAGTCAAATGGAGATGCTTTATGGGTTGCCACTAATCATAACACACAAGGTAGAATTTATGTAATTGGCTTAACTTCTCCTGATTCAAATGATGTTCGTGGAGAGTTCAATATTCCGTCTCCATTAGAATCCGGCCATATATCATCCCTTTCATTTGGTGCGACTGCACAGTATCCTGAAAATCTGATTGTTGGTTATGATTCTACTGGCGTAACAATACTTTCTGGCTCTACAGGTGAGATAAGTATGCAAAATCCATCCGAAGGTGAAATACAGCATAATTTCCATAATGGAGATGCATTTACATACAATTATGAAAATGTAGAGATAACTGTTGACCCATCAAATACAAAAGCAACCTATGGCAATGTAAATGTAAGATTGCATCAAGGAGACCCTGTATGTCAATTCCCAGAACACGCTCTTGATATGTGGTATGAATTAAAAGCACAGGATGGATTTGATGCTTTTCCTTGTGATATAAATGTGCAGTTCACTTCTCCAACACCTGATGGCACATCAAACTTGCATCTTTGGTCGTATTCAGACTTAGAATCAAGATGGATACCTGATAGTAAAGATGATGGTGTTACTGTAAATAGTTGGAACTTTTCTTCATCTCCATATTCAGTGGCTTATACAACAAACCATTTCTCTCACTGGGCGATGAATGATGGTGATGGTGGTTCCTTGCCAGTGGAACTCTCATCATTTACAGCAATTTATGTAGATAATCATCCAACTTTAGTATGGGTAACACAAACAGAGACAGATAACATGGGCTTCAATATATATCGTGGAAATTCAGAACATGCTCTTGCTAATGGAAGTGCTATTAAAGTTAATCCTGAAATAATACAAGGTGCTGGTACAACCTCACAGCCAAAGAGATACACTTACATTGATCAATATCCTTATGAGTTTGCTATTACTTACTGGTATTGGCTTGAATCCATTTCCTATTCAGGTGAATCAGAATTTCATAATCCTACAAGTTTGGCAATACCTGAGGAAAATGAGCCAACAATCTCACCTACAATACCTGAATTTTATGGACTGACACAGAATTATCCTAATCCATTCAATCCTTATACTGAAATTATGTTCAATCTTGATAAGGATTGTTATGGAGAGCTGTCAATTTACAATGTAAAAGGTGAAAAAGTTATTACTTTATTTGAAGGATTTATTGAGAAGGATAGACCTGTTTCTATTATTTGGGATGGAAAAGATGAGACTGGAACAGAATCTGGTTCAGGTATTTATTTTTATAGATTGAAAACGGATTCGGAAGTGCATTTGAAAAGGATGATAATGTTAAAATAAGCAATATAGAAATCCACTAAAAAAAGCCGTGTTTTATAGCACGGCTTTTTTTGTAGAAATGCTTCTG
>QMNM01000168.1 GCA_003647765.1 Candidatus Cloacimonadota bacterium | reverse complement strand
TGCGTAGAGCGTTCGGCATTATAATAAAAAATCTATCAAAACTAATTTTACACTGCATATAGATATTTGACAGAATAACCCTGCTATTTTGTAAATATTATAAATTTTAGCAGGGTTAAAATTATGTATATATCAAGAAAATTAGAATATAAGATTTATCATTACTTGCATAATCCAGAGATTATAGCTATTGTAGGACCAAGACAGAGTGGAAAAACTACTCTAGTTCAACACATTGCTCAGAAATTAATATCCGTAAAATTTATCAGTTTTATGGTGGTAAAAATCTTAAATTTATCTTTGATAATCATCCGGGAAAAAAGATTATTATATCAGGCTCATCCTCTGCTGAATTAACAATAAATGCTGTAAAATATTTAGTAGGCAGAATTTTCATATTTCATCTATTTCCATTCAGTATTTCTGAAGTGATAAATTACCGCTTTGATACAAATGTAATGCAATTTTTGAACGACTTTATCTCTCAACTCAAAAATAGAATAAATAGTATACGAGTAGATTTGCCTGATTTACCAGATTATATTAAGAATAAATTAGCTTCCTTAACTGATGAATTTGCTGTATATGGTGGTTATCCACGACAATTTATAACTAAAGATATTGAAGAAAAAAAGTTAGTTCTGAAAAATATATTCTCAACATATCTTCTCAAAGATATACGAGATATTTTAGGACTGCAAACAGATTTTGAACTCTCCAAATTAGTTAAGACATTATCCTTACAAATTGGTAAGATACTAGTATTAGATGAACTCTCAAATTTCACAAACTTGAAATATAACAATTTGCTGAAACATTTAGAAATTCTTGAAAAAACATTTATCCTGAAACAAATTAATCCATATTTTACAAATAAAAAACTTGAATTGGTTAAATCCAAAAAGTTATACTTTATTGATAATGGTTTCAGAAATGCTGTTATTGATAATTTTCAGCAGATTGGTTTAAGAACGGATAAAGGAAATTTAAATGAAAATCTGATTTTTTCAGAATTAATAAAGAAAAATGCTAATATACAATTCTGGCGTACAAAATCAAAGGCTGAGGTTGATTTTATAATTGAAAGAAATGGTGAGTTAATTCCGATAAAGGTAAAAACAGGGCTAACAAAAACGAAATTGCAGAAATCATTAGCAAGTTTTATCAGGAAATATCATCCTGAAAGGGCATTCATCTTTTCCAGAAATTTCTATGATACTAAAAAATTTGAAGATACCATAATTTACTATCTTCCTTTTTTCTTTGTTGATGTTATCGTTTGAGAACAAGAGGACAAGGGCTTAAGAGAACAAGAGGACAAGAGAACAGTGGTTTAAGTAATTAGTGATTGAACGGGAACTTTCTAAATGTTTTAATAAAGATACTTTGTGGCATATTTTAGAGATGAAGATTTTTAATCCATACTACTTTTTTATATTTTTAATGATTTTTATTTAACCGCGGAGAATGCAAAGTTTTCGCAGAGTTCCTAGAGATTTTTCTCTGCGTACTTTGCGTTTCCTTTGCGGATTTTGCGGTTAATCTTCGCTTCCAAAAATGACACTTAATTTCTTTTTATTAAATGGATTAAATGGTTTTCGGTCAGACACTAATTATCAAAATGACTTGTTTTTCGTGTATTTCTCAGGATATAAAAAATGCAAATAATTATTAGTCATACAAATTGTGATTTTGACGCTTTTGCTTCAATGGTAGCGGCAAAGAAGTTGTATCCACAAGCAAAAATGTGTATTGTTGGCTCACCAGAAAAAAATGTGGATGATTTCATAAATAAATATAAAAATCAATTTGAGTTCATCAAAGAGAAACATATTAAGCCAGACGAAATTACAGGTCTAATTTTAGTAGATAATCGCTCTTTGAGTCGTATTGGGAGATTTGAAGAATTCTTAAAAGAAAAGCCGAATATACAGATAATTATTTATGATCATCATCCTGCGTCTAAACATGATATTATTAGTGAAAAGCAATACATAGAACAAACAGGTGCAGCTGTATCCATCTTATTAAATCAGATAATAAAAAATGGCATTCAGATTACGCCATTTGAGGCAACAATAATGGCTTTAGGTATTTATGAAGATACAGGCAATTTTAGATATATTTCTACAACAGAGAAGGAATTTCGTGCTATTGCTTTTCTGTTCGCTAATGGAGCAAACCTGCATATAATTAATAAATATCTAACACACGATTTTACTTCTAACCAAATAAAAATGATGAATCTGATTATTGATAAAATCCGTAGTGTAAATGTAGGTGGATTAAATGTAGCTTTTGTTTCTTTTGCTTATGAGAAATTCATCCCTGATTTAGCAATGTTGGTACACAAAATAAAAGATACAGAAAATTTTGATGTAATATTTTGCATTGTGCAAGGCAAAAATAAAACCTCTATTGTAGCGCGCAATAGTTTAGAATTTATTGATGTTGGTAAGATTTTAAGCAAACTTGGTGGCGGTGGACATTATACAGCCGCATCCGCTGTTATAAAAGAACTTTCCGTAAAACAAATTGAACAGGTGATTATAAAGGAGTTAAAAAGACAGATACAAAGATATGGAACTGCTCAGGATATTATGACTTTTCCAGCAGATACTATTACAATAGATACTACTATAAAATCAGCACAACAGAGAATGCTTAATACTAACCATAGTAGTTTGGTAATAAACGACGATAGAAAAAATGTTGTAGGTATAATTACGAAAAAGGATGTAAGTAAAGCAATTCATCATAAATTAGGTAACATGAGTGTAGAGACCTGTATGTCAACAAATGTAATCACAGTTTCTCCTGACACTTCTCTTTATAGATTACAGAAGATTATGACAGATGAAGACATTGGTAGATTGCCTGTGGTGAAAAATGGAGAACTATTGGGAGTTGTAACTAGAAAGGATTTAATTCGTTCTCATTTTGAACTTCACAATAAAAAAAGAATACAGAAGTCCTCATCGTTTCGCAATATTAGTGGATTATTGAGAAAGAACACTTCTGAAAGCATATTTAATTTATTAAAGCAAATAGGAATTGCTTGTGAACAAATAAATATGAAAAGTTTTGTTGTAGGTGGATTTGTTCGTGATTTACTATTAGATATGCCTAATTATGATATAGACATTGTGGTTGAAGGCAATGGTATTGAATTTGCTAAACATTTTGTCCAAATATTTGGTGGACATTGTAAGGTATTTCCAAAATTTGGCACTGCAATTATATCTCTGCCAGAGCCTAAGATTAACCGAATAGATATAGCAACCGCGCGCTTGGAATATTATCCAGGACCTGGTGTTTTGCCAAAGGTGGAAAAGTCAGGTATACAGAATGACCTGTATCGTCGCGATTTTACAATAAATAGTATGGCTGTTTTCCTTAATCCTAATCATTTTGGAGAGCTGATTGACCCATTTGGAGGATTAAGAGATTTGAAATTGAAAAAAATCCAGGTAATGAATAATATGAGCTTTATTGAAGACCCAACAAGAATTATTCGGGCAATTCGTTTTGAGCAAAGATTTGATTTTGAAATGAAAGAAAAGACAGAACATTTGTTAGAAAAAAGTTTAAGTATTGATGTGTTCAAAACAGTTGCTCCTGAAAGAATACGAGAAGAGTTAAAACTTATTTGCGAGGAGAAAGAACCAATTAAAGCATTCAAACGAATGAAAGAACTACAAATTCTATCAAAGATTTATCGGCATTTTGATATTACTGCAAAACATACTAAAATATTTAATGAAATTTTTAATAATATTATATGGTTTAAAGAAACATTTTTGCAAGATAAATCACATCAGTCGTTATGTATATGGGTAATATATCACTTAGGATTGCTTTTTGATATGCATACTCGCGCACAAAATCAATTTGTTCAAAAATATAAATATCCCAATATCCTAAAAAAAAACTTACTACAATATCAAAAAACAGTCGGGAAAATACAAAAATATTTATCACAAAAACAGCAGAATAGCAAAATCTATCATATATTAAATCATCTATCTAATGAGTTATTAATCTTCTATCTCTCCTATTTTGATGATTATCAGATTAAGAATAATATTCATATTTATTTAATGAAGTTGAGAAATATAAAATTATCAATTACTGGAAATGATGTTATCAAATTGGGTATCCCAGAGGGACCTAAAATAAAAGCAATAATTACAAAAATTAAAAATAAAAAGTTGGATGGAGAAATATCTACTGAGCAGGATGAAAGAGAAGAATTGGAGAAAATTTTAACTTTGCGAAAGGAACTAGAAAGGAACTAGTTTAACCACAGAGGCACAAAGATTATTTAGGGACTAAGACCGTGAAACTCGACTCGGGTTCTTTGAACTCGAGTCGGGTTTCTGTGAAAAAAAATCCCGTAGGCATGAAATAATTATAGCAATAATTACAATAGCAAATCATAGCTCCGTAGGAGCGATATAAATCGCTTTAACTTTGCGAAAGGAACTAGTTTCACCACAGAGGCACAAAGATTATT
>QMNM01000167.1 GCA_003647765.1 Candidatus Cloacimonadota bacterium | reverse complement strand
AATTGAAATAAAGGATATTAACCACAGAGACACAAAGGCACAGAGGCTTTTAATAAAACCATATTGAATTGAAATTCCAGTATGAATCTTTCAATCTTTATGAATCTTTCTAATCTTTATAAATCTTTTAATCTTTCTAATCTTTTAATAAAACCATATTGAATTGAAATAAAACAATGTCTCTGTTTCTCTGTTTCTCTGTGGTGAACGCTTTTAATCAAACCATATTGAATTAAAATTCTCTTTTACCCATTTACCCTTCTACCCTTTTACCCACTTACCCTTTTGCTCCTGAAAAAAGTTTTTTCTTTACAAATAAAATTAGTCACAATGACCTTTGATTTCGTAATTGGCATTTTTCTTGTTCCTTGCTCTTTTTATTTAATTGCAAGAATTAGAGTATTTGTTTGTATTTATGACTAAAAATTTGACAAGAAGAGAGTGCTGATTCTGTGGAATAGGAATGGTTCGGTAGAAATTTCTTTGTGTTTCTTTGTTTCTCCCTGACTAAAAAAATCCAATGTCTGACATCTTTTTGTGTTTTTTGTGTAATTTTGTGGCTAACAAGCAGACAAGACGAAATATATTTGTTAAATCCAAATTGATTTAGGAGACATCTTGATGAAAGCAAAAACTGTATTTATTCTCATAATAATCGTTTTATTTTTGATAGTGCTATTTCAGAATATTCAGACCATTATATTGAATTTGTTCTTCTGGAAGCTTAATGTATCAACTATTGTTTTACTTCCTTTAACGCTGTTCATTGGTTTTATTGTTGGATATATTGTTGCTAAAACTACAACTAAAAAGCATAATGATATACAAGATATATTAAAATGACTTTTATTTGTATATTGAAGTTATGACTGAGGACTAAGTAAATGAGTAGAATGGTTCGCGATTGAGTAAGAGATTAAACGCGAACCAAACGCTGACTCAACAAACTCATCGCAAAAGATTTATAAAATGGATAAAAAAATGTTCTCGTAAGTTCGCATAGTTCGTATAAGTTCGCGTCTGCAAGTTCGCGATATAACATTATGAAAAGAATAGCATTATTTACAATTTTAGTATTTATTGGAATGGTTAATTATCATTCGTTATTTGCGGTTTATTTTGGCAAGAACAAGATACAGACGCAGGATATAAAATGGTCAGTAATTGAGACCACTCATTTTGACATTTACTTTGAAAATGAATTAGATGAAGTTGCTCAGCGAGCTACTTATATTGCAGAAGAAGCATATTACCGCTTAAAAACAGATTTTAGAAAGCCCATTCAGAATATAATTCCTATTATTATCTATAATTCACATAATAAGTTTATTAGGACAAATGTTATTTTTCAATTGCTTAGTGAAGGAGTTAGCGGTTTTACTGAGAGCATAAAAAATAGGGTAGTAGTTCCTTTTGATGGCTCATATAGGAAATTTGAGGAAACATTGACTCACGAATTGACTCATATCTATGTTAATAATATTATGAGTAAAGGCGAAATGGGTAATTTTTTTAATTCTATTGCAATGAGAATGCCATTCTGGTTAAGTGAAGGAATCCCTGAATTTATGTCTGTAGCACATCATAATTATAATGATATGTTCATTCAAGATATGATTATCAATGATAAACTTGTGCCTCTTAAGGATATTAGTGGATATTATGCTTACAGAGAAGGAGAATCGTTTTTACACTTTTTAGAAGATACTTTTGGTAGGGACTCAGTGATGGAATTTATCTACAATTTCAAAATGTTCAGAAATATTGATAATACGACAGAAAAAACTTTTGGAATGTCTATTGAAGAATTACAGGCGAAATGGAATTTATATCTAAAAAGAAAATATTGGAATTTACTAAAAGATAAGGATCCTCCGGATGAGAAAGCAGAAAGATTGACTAATCATAAAAAAGACGATTCATACATAAATATCAGTCCTAAATTCTCGCCTGATGGAAAGGATATTTACTTTTTCTCCAATAAATCACTTTATATGGATATTTATAAGATGTCATCCATTGGCTTATATCCGACAAAAAGAATCCTACGAAGCGGCACAAAAGGAGAATTAGAATCATTCAATTTCTTGAAAAACAATATATCAGTGTTCAAAGATGGTAAAAAAATTGCTTTTATCGGGAAGAGTGATAAAGGGGATTATGTCTTTATTTATAATACAAAAACCAAGCAAAAAGAAAAAATATATTTGGATTTTGATGCTATTTACGAATTAGATATTTCACCTGATGGCAAGAAATTAGTATTGGTTGGTCAAAAGGATGCTAAAAATGATTTATATTTATACGACCTGAAAAACAAAGCGATTACACGATTAACCAATGATATTTATGATGATAGATACCCACAATGGTCTCCTGATGGCAAATTCATTGCGTTTGCTTCCGAAAGAATAACTAAAAAGACAAGAAGACAAGATGACAAGATGACAAGAAGACAAGATAACAAGAAGACAAGAAATCAAGAAGACAAGAGTTCAAGAGGGCAAGATAACAAGAAGGTAAGGCGAAATATATTTGCTGAGCTTTATTATAATATCTTTGTCTATGAATTAGATACTGATCAAATCTGGACTGTTACTGATGAAAAATATACACATCAGTATCCTACATGGAGTAATGATGGCAAATATCTTATTTTCACTTCATATAAAGATAGTGTAGCAAATATATATGCATATAGCATTGAAGATACATCTATTGCTAAGATTACTAATTATTTAGGTGGAACCTTCTCGCCAGATTTAAGCAGTGATAATAATTATCTTGTGTTCTCTTCTTTTTATAAAGATGGCTGGGATATTTATTTGCTATCTAATCCATTAGAGAATTTGGAATTTCAACCTTACAAAAATATGCAGTTGACAAAATATATACCTGCTGACTCTGTATTTCATATTTCTGATTATAGGCGGTATTATCGTCAAAAGAGAGAATTTAGGAAACGATATTATCCAGAAAGACAAAATGCACTTGTACTTGATTTTAAAAAGAATATTGATAAGCAGGATAGTTTGAATGAACAGTATAATCAGGAGATAGATAATAGACCAGCTCTGCGTAAAGATAAGAAGCCAAAAATAAAGAAATATTCTCTTAAATTTTCCCCAGATATAATTTATGGCGGTATGGCTTATTCTTCTCAATATGGATTTTTTGGAATGCTGCAACTCGCTTTTAGTGATATGTTAGGAAATCATCATATACATATTATGTCAAATTTGACACAGAAAATTTCTAAAAGTGATATTATGATTGACTATTTCTATTTAGAAAAACGATTAAATTATGGCATTGGTATTTTTAATTTACACGACTATTACTATTATCTACTTCGTAGCAGTTTATCTAATGAAAAATTTTATCAACGAGATATAGAACAAAATACAGGCATTCACGGTTTAGTTAGTTGTCCAATAGATAAATTTAATCGTTTTGATTTTTATGCCACTTTTCGGATAAGAACTATAAAAACAGAGATTTGGGATGAGGATTGGGAGGTTATTGATACGGATAAAGAGAGGGCATATATATTTTCGCCTTCAATAAATTATGTTCACGATACTGCTTTATGGGGAATAACTGGTCCGATTAAGGGTTCGCGCTGTCTTTTATCTCTGGAAAAGTCATTAAGTAAGGATTTGGATTACCTGACTTTTTATGGAGATATCCGAAGGTACTTATATTTTGGTAAAGAATATGGAATGGCATTTCGTTTGGCTTGTGGGAAAAGTATTGGACATAATAAGCAATATTTTGGTTTAGGTGGAATAAATAGTGTGAGGGGTTATGATGCAAGGGACTTTGAAGGACACAATTTAGCGTTAACTAATATAGAGATTAGATTTCCTTTTGTTGACCAATTGGTTGTGAAGTTTCCATTGCCAATAGAATTATACAAGATGAGAGGTGCAATATTTTGTGATATTGGTAGTGTTTGGAATAATACAAAGCTATATCAAGCAATGCAAAATGATAAGCTAAAGGAGCTTAAATTAGGATATGGTTTTGGTCCGCGTCTTAATATTGGATATTTTATACTAAAATTGGACTGGGCTTGGCATACTGATTTGTCAAAAATTAGCAAACCATATCTCTATTTTTCTTTGGAAGCGGAATTCTAAACTTAATAATATTGGATTTCATCATATCGCGTTAAACCGCAAATATTTACCACAGAGACACTTAGAACACAGAGAAAGAATTAAAAATGGATTAATACTGATTGCCACTTTTTGTGTAATTTCGTGTGATTTTTTGGCTAAATAGTGCTCCATTCTTATTGTCTTGAATTTTTTTAATGACATTGGAAGGTAGTTCTACTTCTTGTTAGCCACGAAGAACACGAAGAAGCACGAAGAAATTTTTACTGAAATATCCCTATTGGTCAGCATTATCCTTCTCTTCTTGTTTTCTTGAACTCTTGAGCTCTTGTCTTCTTGGACTCTTTAACAATCGTATTTCTATAGAATCTTCAATTATTATCTTTTTTACATCATCACCACTTATTATCAATATGCTATCCCCTGGTGAAATATTAATATACTTATT
>QMNM01000166.1 GCA_003647765.1 Candidatus Cloacimonadota bacterium | reverse complement strand
TACATTACGCAGATAATGCAAGGATTAAAAAGTTCTAAAGAGCCATATTCAAAGGATGCTTTAGCGTTCTTTTATTGACTTAGCGTCGGTGTTTACACCGTCGAAACTTTATCGCAAAGTTGCAGAGACACATAGATTGTGTCTTCATCTTTGTGGCAATATAAAAAATGGAGGTAAGAACAATGAAAGCAAAATTGATTACTATAGTGATAGTGTTATTACTGAGTGCTATGGCATTTGCGGACCCACCTAACTGGGTAGTTATGTCAGGTACACAGTATAATATGATAGTTATGGCTACGATTGATTTCAATGGAGAGCCATTTACTGGTGAAGGAGATAATATTGCCGCAGCTTTTGGACCAGAAGTAACGGCTCCTGCACAATACGATACCTGCCGTTCTATTGGAGCTTGGTTGACAGCTCCAACAGAATTCTGGTATTTTACTATTGTTGGTAATACTAATGGAGAAGAGATAAGTTTTTGGCTTTATGACTCCGCAAGTGACCAAATATTTCCCTGTTACGAAACAGTAGTGTTTCAAGATAATATTACAATTGGTGAGCCATTTGATCCATTTATTCTAACTGCTGGATATCAGCCATACGGATTTATAGCAGGGACAGTTACTCTTATTGGTGGAACTGGCAATGTCCAAGATGTACTAATTGAAGCAGATGGATATACTACAAATCCAGACACTAGTGGTTATTATATTATGGAACTGCCTATAGGTATCTACGATGTAACTGCCTCTCTTGAAAACTATGAAACCCAGACAATTTACGGTGTAGAAGTATTTGATTCTCAGACCACTATTGTTGACTTCGTGCTGAACTACATTCCACAACCAGGTTGGATAGAAGGAACAGTTACTCTTATTGGTGGATTAGGTAATGTAGAGGATGTAATAGTATCAGCAAATGGGGTTTCAACAAATCCAGATGCCAATGGCTATTACTCTATAGAACTTATGCCTGGAATTTATAATGTAACAGCATCATTAGAAGGTTATATTGATTCAACAATTGTGGATGTAGAAGTAATAGCAGGTCAGGTTACATCAGGGATTGATTTTGCACTTGAATCATTATACACTCAAATTAGTGGTTCTTTGTCCGGTGTATTAGATTTAGAGAATTCTCCGTATATTTTAGTAGGTGATGCTTATATTGAACCTGAAAATAGTTTAGTTATAGAGCCAGGAGTTGTGATATATTCTGCTGGTGATTATGAATTTGCTATAAATGGCACACTGATTGCTAATGGCGATGTTGATAATTATATTACATTCAATTATTTAGCTAATGCAAAAGGACTCACATTCAATTCTATAAATAACAGCGAATTCTCTTATTGTAAGGTAATAAATTTCTCTAATCAAGATAGAGCTGCTGTTTCTGTTCACGATGATGGACTAATCATTGAAAATTGTTATTTTGAAAATTGCATAGGTGAAGATAATGGTGGAGCAATCTCTGTATTTGATGCTACTATTGCCATTTTTGATGTTGTTATTACTAATTGCATTGCAAACCAAGGAAATGCTATTTATATTCAGAACACACAAACTCCATCTGAGACCACAGTAATTTCTGAAATAAAGGCTATAAATTCAAGTAATAATAATATATTCTATCTGGAAAATGCCAATGTTATTTTCTATCATAATTTGTCAAATGATGTTCAGACAGGTTCTGTTATAAAGTCCGTTTATTCCTCTTTGAATATTGTAAGTTGCACTTTTGCTAATATTGAGCAAATATTTGAAGTTGATGAATTGTCCACAATAGATATCAATAGTTGTATTCTTTATCCATTTACAATACTTGCTAACAATGTATCTCCAATTAGCATTATTTATAGTGATGTTCAAGGCGGGTTTACTGGACAGGGCAATATTGATGTTGACCCAATGTATTATGATAATGTAAATTACTATTTAGCATTGTTATCACCTTGTGTAGATGCAGGAGACCCGACACTTCCTTATGAAAATGAACCATTACCTAATGGAAATCGTATCAATATGGGTGCTTATGGAAATACTGAATATGCAACACAAACCGCAGTTCCTGTAAGTGGTGGAACATCAGGACATTGGACCCCTGATACTGTGTATGTGGTTGTTAATAGCATAAATATCCCACCTGATAATACTCTTATAATTGACCCAGATGTAGATGTGTATTTTGACGCTGATGTGTATTTTATTGTGAATGGAAACTTAGATGCCCAGGGCACAGAAGATAATCCTATTAGATTCTCTGGCAGTGATGTACACAAAAGGAGCAAAAATAGAATCTCTGAATGGCAAGGAATAAAATTTACAGAGACATCTCAAACTGACTCCATTACATTTACTATTGTTGATAATGCTACCAATGGTATCATCTGTGAAGGTTCGTCACCAACTCTGACAAATAATAGAGTATCGTATTCGCCAAGTAAAGATAGCACTATTGCTTTAACATTAATTAATAGTTCTGCAGTTGTGAATAACAACATTATTGAAGGCTATGAATATGGTATAAAGATAATTGGTTCTGATGCTAAAGCCGCATCTCCAACATTAACGAATAATAGAGTGTCCTATTCCCCAAGTAAATCAACAAAGTCCAATTCACCAATTGGTATTTATGTAGAAAATGCTGACACTAATTGTGTAATTGATAATAATGAGATTAACGATTATGACACTGGCATTGTTATGGAAAGTGCATCACCTACACTGACAAACAATAGGGTGTCCTACTCTCCAAGCAAAGATGGAGTAATTGGAATGGAATTTCATAATTCTAATTCTGATGTAGCATATAATGAAATTATTGATTATGCTCCTGCATTTTACATCTGTGAGGGCTCTGCTCCAACATTAACAAATAATAGAGTATCATACTCTCCAAGCAAACAGGATATTATTGGAATTTACATAACTGGACAGTCCTCTGCATTTATTGACCGGCATACTATTTGTAAATATGATGTTGGAGTAAAGGTTGATAGCTCATCTTCTGTTGATATTGTGAACACAATTTTATGGGGCAATATTCAGCAGGATATTATAGCGATAAATAATTCTACAGCAAATGTAATTTATTCAGATATTGAAGATGGATATGCAGGAATTGGTAATATTAGTGAAGACCCGTTATTTGTTGATTTTGGTAATAATGATTATCATTTAACAGAGAATTCGCCTTGTATAGATGCAGGAGACCCGAATTCTTCTCCTGACCCTGATGGAACTCGTGCTGATATTGGTGCATATTATTATCATCAGCTGCCAGTCCAATGGCAGATTATTGTAGGTGCCCAATATAATATGGTAATCATGACTGAGGTATGGCAATTACCTGATAGTGTAGAAATTGTAGGTGATGGTGATAATATTCTCGGTGCATTTGGGTTTGACGAATTTGGAGAAATAAATGAAAATGACTGCCGTGGCTTAGGTGATTGGCAAGATGAGGGATTCTGGTATCTCACTATTCTTAGTATGGATGGTGCATCTGAAGCTATCGGCTTCAAAATCTATGATGGTGTTACTGATAGCATATTCCCTTGTAATGAATATGTTATATTTGAACCTGATGCAACAATAGGAACGCCAGATACACCATTCCAATTAACTGTATATACAGAGCCGGGCGCGCATCAATTAATCAGCATAGATGTCGTATGGAACTGGATTTCATTTAATATCCAAACAGAAGATACATCAATTCCTGCAATATTCGGCACTGATGGAAATATCTATCAAGTCAAGACCCGTGATAATTCAGCAACCTGGTATGAAGATAAATGGTATGGCACATTAGATAGTATTGAAGTTGGTGTTGGATATACGATAAAAGCAGTCAATCCTACTTACATTCATCTAACTGGAACTAAAGCGGAACTCACTATGCCAATTGAGCTAACATCTGGCTGGAATTGGATTGGTTATTTACCACAAGTGCCAACCCCACCTGAAATTGCATTAAATTCAATAGAACAAAACCTGATACAAGTAAAAGCCCAGTTTCAATCTCTAACTCAATATCCAGTTGGCAGTGGACATTGGTATGGAGACCTAATCTGGATGAGACCAGGTTATGGATACAAACTGAATATGCAAACAGAGGATGTGTTAATCTATGAAATAGGCAAATCAACTAATGTTGAAGAGCATATTGCTACTGACTGGAAAGTCATTTCTGGTACTCAATATAATATGGTAGTCATTGCAGAGTTGGAAATTACGAATTACGAATTACGAATGAGGAATGAGGAGTTAGGAATTGGTGTTTTTGATGAAGAAGATAACTGTCGTTCTATTGGTAAATGGGAAGATTATGGTGATGATGGCTTCTGGTATTTCACAATAGTTGGCAATGAAGATAATGAGGAATTATATTTTAGGGCTATTTCCAATGGAATAAGTTATGAAAGCAACGAAACAATCACTTTCATAAATGATATTACAATTGGTAATCCAGAAAAGCCGATTACTATTACATTCTCTAATTCTGTAATGCACATTCCAAAAGTGTATGGCTTGAGCCAGAATTATCCCAATCCATTTAATCCTACAACTACAATTAAATATCAACTTCCAGAAGATAC
>QMNM01000165.1 GCA_003647765.1 Candidatus Cloacimonadota bacterium | reverse complement strand
GCCTAAAAGTCAATCTTGCGAAGGTTGCTAATTGTATTATTTTAGTGATACTTCGTGGCTACATTTTTCAGCCACTAAGAACACTAAGTTACACTAATGAATATTAAAAAAAATTAAGAATAATCTCTGTGTTCTCTGTGTCTCTGTGGTAAATACTTCGTGAACTTCGTGGCTACTAAAAAGTCAATCTTGCGAAGGCTGCTAAGCCTCGCAAGATTTTAAGGTTTATTTCAGTAATAACATTTTCCTAACAGCGATTTGGTTTTCTGCTTTCACACGATAGAAATAGATTCCTGAACTAACTCTTTTACTAGAAGCGTCTGTTCCATTCCACACTATACTATGTTTTCCTTTTTCAAGTTTGTTATCAATCAATGTTTTTATTCGTTGTCCCTTGATATTATACACAGAAAGTTCAACTTTAGAATCAGAAGGTATAGAAAAAGATATAGTAGTAGTTGGATTGAATGGATTAGGATAATTTTGCTTTAATGTCAGCACTCTTGGGAGAATATTAGTGCGATTATAATCAACAGGAGTATTAACATTATCCGCATAATTACCAGTTCGTCTGATATTTCCACGATACATATTCCATGGCATTCTTGCCCCTTTATCCTTTTTATAATCAATAACAGTGATACCTACATAGTTTCCTACAGCAATCTCAAAATCACCGTCTCCGTCAAAGTCATCAACAACTAACGAAGAAGTAATACTACGGCTCGTTTGAATAGGAAATCCGGCCAATATCTGTCCATAAATATCAAATGCGTAAATATTACCATTATTACAAGGGATCAAAATATCTAATATATTGTCATCATTTAATTCTACAACAACTGGACTATATTCTGAATTATTGCAGAGATATTGTGGCCATCCTGGTAATGAATTTCCTTGCTGGTCTATAATGTTTAATTTACCATTCATACAGCAATAACCAATTTCATAATTGCCATCGTCATTGTAATCAAATACGATTAAAGAAGAGGATATTGGACTTTCTGTGTTCATATCTAAAAGAATATCGCCATTTCTATTCACTATATACAATTTTTCATTATTAGCAAAAGCAATCCGTTCACCATTTTGATATACAACAGTAAATCCCCAGATTAAACTTCCTGTCTGGATATTAAAATCATTGATTACATAACCATTTCCAGATACTGCAAATAAATCGCCATCTGAATTACTAACTAAAATATCAAGAATGCTGTCCTCATCAATATCTGTAATGGAAACATCATTGATTAAAGGCATTCCTAAATCTAATGGGAAATTCTGTAGAGGCGTGCCATCATATTTATACACATATAACTTATTATCTAATCCAGTGGCTATTGTCTCTAAATTGCCATCATTATCTAAATCTGCTAAACTTGGCGTGCATATAAATTGATATCCTGCTTCTTTCTCAAACAATATCTGTCCATTATTATCTATTGCATAGATTTTTTTATTACGAGTAGTTACAGCAATTTCGTATTCTCCGTCATTATCAATATCACCAACAGCAGGAGAGCCACGAACTGCTCCATCTATTTGCACAGGAAAATTATCAATATTATTACCGTTACTGTCAAATACATAAATTTTTCCTGAATCAGCAACATCAGCAGTAATCATTTCTATTTCACCATCATTATTGAAATCTATAAATATAGGCGAACAGTTTGATGCTGAGCCTAAATTTTTAGGCCAATTTACCTGATTAGTTGATACAGAAAATGACTGCGTATAAGTATGACTGAACGGATATTGACTATTATTATTAGCAGTTATATAGAATTGATAGCTAACATCTCCATTAGATATATTATCAGATATTTGCACTATGAATGGGTCATCGTCATTATTAGCAGATGCTCCTGGTGCAAGAGAACCGTAATTACTGATACTGTCAATAACAGCAAGATTAGGGTCATCAGTTATTAGTTTGACCTGAACATCTTCTGCATTAGTCCATTCTGGAAGGTTTTGTATACTGAGATAAATTTCAATTTGCTCTCCTGGATTGAGAATACCATCTCCATCACCATTAGAATCATCATAAGAGACCTCTAATGGCTCAATATAAGGAAAAACATTGTCCAAAACTTGAATCTCAGTATGCGGGTCACCAAATAGGACAAGTTCATAATAACACCAACGCATCCAGGCATTGTTTGCTTGGTTAATAAGTTCTACTTTTGAATAATTATTGCAATCGCCTAATTTTTTAATATCTTCTGCGAACAATCCGTCAAAGAATGTTCTATCAAATTGTTGAGAAGGTCCTTCAATAGAGCCTGGTGAATACCATCCATACCGAGTATTACCAATAAAAGCCATTGGACCGCCAACTGCAATAACAAGCCGTTCTGCAACTGCTTCTCCGCTTTGACTGGTCATTTCATCAAAAGCGGCTGGCAAACAACCCTGAGAATACATAAGTCCATATTCATTATTTGTAAATTGATCAGCATAAGTCGGGCTTATTCCCATTAAAATCCAATAATTGGCATGTCCCATATTATTCATAATGCCACAACCATTATTTAACATATCTTTGACAGCCTGCTCTGAATAAGTTCCATCTCGCTGATATAATGTGTAAAAATGGTAATTATCTTCTGGAATACGACTTAGAATATCATCTTTATAATCACCACCCCAGGTTACAGGATTCCAATTGAGATTTTCACCGACCATACAAGCTTTTTCTAATGCAGGTTTTGGAATTTCTGTATAGCTTATGATTTTATTAAGAGCATTGATAAAATTAACTTCAACATCGCCTGGTATTCTTCCAATTGCTACTTCTGGAATAAAATCTGGGTCATCTTCCAATTCACCATATTTATCATCGCCATCAGCGTTCCAATTGCCATCTAATGCAGAGAAATAAAAATCAGAAGGAATATAACCAATAGTGCCTCCAGCATTTACATAAAGGAGTCGTAAAGGGACAATTTCGTCATCTCCACCTAATAAAACATACTCTAATGGTGTACTTGTGCTATTCCATACAGTATAAGCATCAATTATAAAATTGCGTAATTTATCAGCACTATCCACACCAATATATTCTGAATTTATATCCTCCATCGTATAGATAGCAGGATTTAGTCCATATCCAATCTTCCAATTAACAAAATCATCAAAAATGGACACGAAATTCTGCCCTGTTATGATAATATAATCATGTGGATCATCAACAGAAACTAATGAGTTTTTACTTATAGATATCTTCTCTTTTCCTGTATAAGTAGAGAGCAAATCGTCATTAACAACTAATGTTTGTATCCTGTTAATAACATTAGAATTAGAGCACAGCATTTTTGCTTGTTGTTCTGCTATATCATTATTATATTTTGTCTCTATTGATATAGAAATATTATCCATATATCCAACTTCACCATTAAGTGGAGAATATTGATAAGGAAATAGATTGATTATAGCAATACTATGTCCAGCAAATCTCTGTACAGATACCAGATGATAAAAATTTCCCGGATAAAGATTTTTAGAGCCGTAGATATTTTCGTCCTTTTCAGTAATTGTGCTAAATGAATTATCCGTAGGAAGAGGAGTTTTGGCAAAATCAATTTCATACTTACCTGATAAAGTAATTAAATTTTTATCAGCGATTTTGATATTAACAATTTCTTGTCCATAGGGAAGTAATATCTTCTCTGATAAATAAGGGATCATTGGTTCACCTGGAATTGCAGTTTTAGGTAATTTGTTAGTGAATTGTCCATTATTTATCTTTGGTATTTCAACTGTAAAAGAGAAATCAAGATTATCAGCAATCAGAGCAGTTGAAATTATAAGCATAATGATTGAGACTATCAGTTTAGTTTTCATAATTTTACCTCACTTAAATTTTTGGATGAAAATTTGAAGTATGCCATTTTATTGTCAAGTAAAACTCTATTACTTTTGAGCATTCCACACAATATTTTTCCATTGCCACGGAGACGCAGATGGCACAGAGAGGAATTTATGGACACAGAGAGAGAAATAATCTTGATATTTCCCTACGCATTACGCACTACGCCTTGTGTTCTTGCCTGTAATTTTGTGCCTGTCCTGTTAGATGCTTGCTATATAATTTGTATATTATGGATCAGTGTTAATTTAATTGTATTATCTCATTTTTGCTATAATAATACAATTTAGTTTAAAAATCTTACTAAGATTTAGAAGTAAAAAATTTGACAGAGAAATTATTTAAATTTTTTTTGGAGCAAAAGTAGTAATTTTCTCATGGGGAGGTTCCTCTCCTCCCCACCCCTCCCTACCACCAAAGAGCCGTAGGAGCATGCCCCCTTCAATGTCTCCTACGGCTTAATTTTTAATTTATTAGTCACTTTAATTTAAAATTTTTACTTTTGGCAAAATGTTTTTTCACTTGATGTTAACTCTTTTGTATAGAGGATTTCAAAGTTGATTTTTTATTCAGTTTTTTCATTCGTGAAATTCGTGTTAATTCGTGGCTAAATCTTTAATCTAAAATTTTTACTTTTGGCAAAATATTTTTTCACTTGATGTTAACTCTTTTGTATAGAGGATCTCAAAGTTGATTTTTTATTTAGTTTTTTCATTCGTGAAATTCGTGTTAATTCGTGGCTAAATCTTTAATCTAAAATTCTTACTTTTGGCAAAAT
>QMNM01000164.1 GCA_003647765.1 Candidatus Cloacimonadota bacterium | reverse complement strand
GATATATTCATAACCGTTTCAACGGTTTTACAATATTAGGACTTACGCAGTGTAGTAATTTTATTATTATAAGTTTAAACTAATTGCGAGTGGATAAATCCACACGCTAAGTCAAAGAAAGCATTCTAAAGAACGCTATATTATAGAAGGCTTTAGCGTTCTTTTATTGATTTAGCGACGGTGTTTACACCGTCGCAATATCTTTATGATTTGGTATAGTTTGCTCATATTATTGTAATAATCTGGAATTTTCTTGTATATTTCTTCTGCCAATTCTTCGTGGTAAGTATGTGAAGTAAGGTTTCTGTCATCTGTCATTTCAAGAGCATTTATTGTTTCTTCTTCCGTGAGCAATTTCACCGTAAATGCTTGTCTGAAGCAGGACTTCGGCGAATTGCAAATTATTCCTTCATTAATTCTCAGATATTCCTTTAGAAATTTCCATAATATCTCAAAAGTATATTCAAACCGCTGGATTGCAGCATCCCGAACTATCACAGAGTAAGGCATTTGAACTATCTTCTCTAAAGTCTTTAAGGCCCTTTCCGCATCTTCTGCCATTATCTTTAATTTTTCCATATCTCCCCTTCTTTTAACGCCTTATCTTTGAATGTTTTTGAAACTTTAGAAATATCTACCACATCAACTTTGTATGGCATATTCATCTCTTCAAGATTTTCTCTTAAAAGGATCAATTTTCTTTTGTCATATTTATTCTTAGGCACAATTCCGATATCTATATCTGAACATCTATGGAAGTCACCCCTTGCCCCTGAGCCAAATAGTATGATCTTTACATCCTCATCTTTAAATACCTCTAAAACAAAAGTTTTTATATTTTTTAGAATCCTATTATAATAAGTTTCTGAGGACTTTTTCATAGAATCTCCATATAATTCTTCTGTTAGTCTCGTTTTCCATCTCCTTTTACCCAACCACCATTAGCATTAGCAAAAGCACAAATATCCACTGCTATCTTTTTAGAGAAGAATTCTTTAAACTCTATGTTATATCCTTCTCCTTGAGCAATTAAGAATCTTATTTCATTAGAATATCGTGTCATAATTTTATCCTATATTCTCAAGAAATTGTTTCGGTTTTTAAGGACTTCAGCCCTTTTGGTAGTCTCCCTATTGAGTGTTGTTCATTTTAGATGTTCACTCTTTTGGAGGCAAGAATCGGTCAGTCGCCCGACTGATGCGAATTCTCGCCTTCAGAAGACTTACTCTTTGGCTATCCCCAGGTATTTCAACTTCCTTGACAAATTTGATTGTTGTAATTCTAATGCTTGCGCAGTGTTCGTGATATTCCAATTAAATTTCTCCAACTGATTCCTTAAATAGTAAGTCTCAAACTCCTCCTTTGCTTTGTTAAACTGTTTCGTCTCTAAAAACGAAAATCTCTTCTTATCTGCTTGATAAGTATAAACATGAGGCAAAATGTCCTTGTCAGTAATTACATTTCCATCTGTTAATATACAAAGCCGTTCAATTAAATTACGCAATTCTCTAATATTACCTGGAAAATCATAAGACGATAATAATTCCATTGCAGAACTGGAAATATGTTTTACTTGTTGCTTTAACTCAACAGAGAAATAATTTAGATAAAATTTCACTAAAAATGGTATATCGCTTTTTCTTGTTCTTAATGGTGGAACATAGATAGGAATTACATTTAGCCGATAGAATAGGTCTTGACGGAATTCGTGAGTTTCAATCATCTGCTCTAAATTCTTATTAGTAGCTGCTATAATTCTAACATCAATATTAAGTGTTTGATTGCCACCAATTCGTTCAAATTTGCCCTCTTGAATAACTCGTAGAATTTTTGCTTGAGCATTTAAACTCATATCACCGATTTCATCTAAAAATAATGTGCCTTCATTGGCTAATTCTAATTTACCGTGCTTTCTTTTTCCTGCATCTGTGAACGCTCCTTTTTCATAACCAAATAATTCACTTTCTACTAATTCATTAGGTATAGCTGCTGAGTTGAATTTTACAAATGGAGCATTAGCCCTTTGACTTTGACGATGTATCTCATAAGCCACAAGTTCTTTACCAGTGCCACTTTCTCCTCTGATTAGCACTTTGGAATTAGTGGGAGCGACCTTTTTAATTAAAGCCCGAACTTTCTCCATTTCTGGAGATACGCCAATCATCTGATAAGTACTCTCTTTGCTCTCTTTATATTGATTATATTGCTTATAAATCATTCTCTTTTCTGCAATATGCTTTATAATAATAACAATTTTATGTAAAGAAAGCGGCTTTTCCAAGAAGTCATAAGCACCCATTTTTACTGCCTGAACCGCTATTTTTATTGTGCTATGTCCAGAAATCATAATTACATCTAAATTTGGATAGCTCTCTTTAATTTTTTCCAATACTTCAATTCCATCCATTCCAGGCAATTTTACATCTAATAATACCAAATCAATAAGCTCTTTTGAAAGTATACTAAGTCCATGTTCCCCGTTCTCTGATGATACAACTTGATAACCTTCATCTTGTAGAATATCTGTTAAAGTACGGCGAATGTTCTTTTCATCGTCTATAATTAAAATTTTCATCTAATCTGTCCTTGTATAGTAATATTTAATGAGTTATGCAAAATAGGTAAAAACAGTGTCATTGCGAGGAACAGAATGACAAAGCAATCTCTATAAGTAATTGTATTCCAATAAGATGAGATTACAGAACCCTATTTTAAGTGGAATATAATTTCTGCATAAGCACCTTTGTCTTTTTCTGTTCTATTTAATACGGGCCTTTTGAATCTATTGACAATTTTCATTCCAGATTTATCAGCAATAGTTGGATACATATTGAATTTGTCATTTGCAACTAAAAACACATCATAATCATTATAGTTAAATTATCAATGACTTTCCTGTCATTTCTTCTGGTTTATCAATATTCATTATTTCCAATAAACTAGGAATAATGTCTGCTAAAATTCCATTTTCCCGCAATTTTCTTTTACAATGGCATTTATCAGAAGAGATTATAAATGGCACTTTATTAGTAGTGTGAGCAGTCATTGGGTTTCCATTTTCATCAAACATAAATTCAGCATTGCCATGATCAGCTGTAATTATATAGTCATAATTATGCTTTTCCAATGCTTTTATAATTTTGCCAATACATTTATCAACTGCCTCAACAGCCCTAACAGCTGCTTCAAATATACCAGTATGCCCAACCATATCGCAATTAGCAAAATTCAAAATAATGGCATTATACTGTTCTGACTCTATCTTTTTAATAACTTCATCAGTGAGTTTATAAGCACTCATTTCTGGCTGTAAATCATAAGTAGCAACTTTTGGCGAAGGGATTAGAATTCTATCCTCATTAGGAAATGGCTTCTCTAGTCCACCATTAAAGAAAAATGTAACATGAGCATACTTCTCTGTTTCTGCAATTCGTAACTGTTTCATTCCATTTTTAGCAAGAACCTCGCCAAAAACATTTTTTAATTTTACAGGTGCATAAGCAGTATGCACAAACTTATCAAAATCCTTATTATATTGAGTCATACATATAAAAAAAGTATCTTTGTACGGACGCTTAAATTTATCAAAATCCTTATAGATAAATGATTGTGTTAATTGTCTTGCTCTATCAGCACGAAAATTATAAAATATAATAGAATCACCTTGTTCCACGGTAGCAACTGGTTTGCCATTATCTTCTATAACAATTGGGATTATGAATTCGTCAGTAATGTTGTGTTGATAACTTTTTTCTATTGCTGTTATAGGATTCGTTTCTTTTATACCATATCCATAAGAAATTGCTCTGTATGCTTTTTCTATTCTTTCCCAACGATTATCACGGTCCATAGCATAATAGCGTCCTGATATTGTAGCAATTTTGCCAATACCAATCTCTTTTGCCTTGTTTTGAAATTGCTTTATGAAACCAATTCCACTTGTAGGTGAAGTATCTCTTCCATCCATAAAAGCATGTAAATAGACCTTTTTTAGATTACTCTTTTTTGCTAATTTTAGTAATGCCCATAAATGCTCTAACGAGCTATGCACTCCACCATCAGAAAGCAAACCGAAAATGTGTAATGAGCTGCGATTCTTTTTACAATTATCAATTGCTAATAAAAACTCCTTATTTTTGTAAAAAGAGCCATTTTTTATTGCCAAATCAATCCGTGTAATATTTTGATATACAATTCTACCAGCACCTATATTAAGATGACCTACTTCTGAATTTCCCATCTGTCCATTTGGCAATCCTACATCTTCACCAGAACAGCCAAGAGAAACCCATTGTTTTTCTATAAATAATTTATCAAGATTAGGTGTATGTGCGGATTTGATAGCATTTCCTCTTTCTTCATCACGCAATCCATATCCATCCATAATAATAAGTATTGATTTCATTTTTTTAGCCATAAAAATATTAAAAATTTTACCACAGAGATACAAAGACACAGAGTTCTTTATAAATCTTACTAAAAATTTGGTAGTCCCCACGGAGTAGTTGTAAATGATTTATTAAATAAAGCATCCCAGAATACCACTACTTATACAGGACTGGCTATTTTCAGACAATATACCGTGAAACTCGACTCGAGTTCAAAGAACCCGAGTCGAGTTTCTGTATAGCAATAATTACAATAGCAAATCATAGCTCCGTAGGAGCGATATAAATCTTTAACCATTTTTACCCCATTAAATATTT
>QMNM01000163.1 GCA_003647765.1 Candidatus Cloacimonadota bacterium | reverse complement strand
GTCTCGTAAGCATCATATATTATTATTTTCTCATCATACTTAGAAGTGATTGTGTCTTCAATCACAACATACTCTTGAATAAAAATAGATACATCAGCCATTAATTCAAATAGGTCGCTGTCAAATTTCTGTATTGCTCGTTTATGTTCATTGATTTCTTCTAATGTTTCATCGTCTATATTGTAGTTGGAAATAAATTCTGGTGACAAACTCTTAAAATATGAATCTATTGGACTGTTATATGGGTATCCAATTGAAAATTCTTTGTTTTGTACTATATCAATATTAATCACTGTTAAGCCCCATTTTTTTATTTTCTGATAATTTATCTTGTAAATTTCAGATGTTCATATTACTATTTATTAATGGATTTGATTTTTATTTTAAGTTTTGGGATTTATTTTTTAGAGAGGGTTTTGAGAGAGGGAGGCAGTGATAGAGGGGTTTAGTCCTCTATTTCTGCATCAATAATGTCAGCGTCAATAACATCGTCTGTGTTTGCTTTTACTGTATCTTCCTCAGCTGGTTCTTCAGCTTGATTCTCATACATTTTAGCACTAACAGCTTGGAATGCTGCCATGATAGTTTCTTCGGCTTTAACAAGCTTCTCTGTGTCGCCTGCTTCGTCTTTGATAGTTACTTTACCATCTTCAACAGCAACTTTTAAGTCAGTTGTTTCAACATCAACATTTTCAGTCATAAACTTATCCGCTTGAGCAATGACCGAATCCAACTTGTTTCTTGCATCAATAACCGCTTTCTTCTCAGCATCGTCGGCTTTGTGAGCTTCTGCATCATTAACCATTTTTTCAATCTCTGCATCAGAAAGTCCAGATGAACCTGAGATAGTAAGGGATTGAGATTTACCAGTTCCTTTATCTTTAGAACTAACAGTTAATACACCATTCACATCAATGTCAAAAGACACTTCAATTTGTGGAACACCCTTTGGAGCTGGTGGAATACCTTCAAGGTCAAATTTACCAAGAGTCTTGTTATCTTTCAAGAACTCCCGCTCACCTTGACCAACAACAATAGATACAGCTGGTTGATTATCAACGGCAGTTGAATATGTTTCAGTTCTTGTTAAAGGGATAGTTGAACCTTTCTCAACTAGTTTGTGCATAACACCACCCATAATCTCTAAACCAAGTGATAACGGAGTTACATCAAGAAGTAATACATCTTTAACATCACCAGTTAAAACACCACCTTGAATAGCCGCTCCACCAGCAACAACCTCATCTGGATTAACAGAGTTGTTAAGTGTTTTACCGTCAAAGAAAGCAATAACTTTGTCTTTAATTAGTGGGATTCTTGTAGAACCACCAACCATAACGATTTCATCAACATCCGAGATTGTTAAGTCTGCGTCTTTTAATGCCACTTTAATATGGTCAATTGCTTCCGTAGCAAGAGTATCAATCATACCTTCAAATTTAGCTCTTGTAAGCTTAGTAACCAAGTGTTTTGGACCAGTTGCATCAGCAGTTAAAAATGGTAAGTTAATGTCTGTTTCTTGTGAAGCACTTAACTCTTTTTTAGCACTTTCAGAAGCATCCATTAATCTCTGCATTGCCATCGGGTCTTTTGATACATCTATACCACTTTGGTCTTTGAATTCAGCAACCAACCATTCAGTTACTTTTTGGTCAAAATCTCTACCACCAAGGAAAGCATTACCATCAGTTGCCAATACTTCAAAAGTACCGTCTCCAATCTCTAATACAGAAACATCATGTGTTCCACCACCAAGGTCAAATACAACGATTGTTTCTTCGCCCTTCTTATCCATACCATAAGCAAGTGAAGCAGCTGTTGGCTCGTTGATAATTCTTAATACATTCATACCAGCAATTACACCAGCTTCTTGAGTTGCTTTTCTTTGTGCATCATTGAAGTATGCAGGAACTGTAATTACAGCATCAGTTACAGTATCACCAAGGTATGCTTCTGCATCAGTTTTCAACTTACCCAAAATCTTTGCTGAAATTTCTTGTGGAGAGTATAACTTATCATTAATAGATACAGCACAAGCACCATTTCTATCTACAATTTTATACTGAGTTTTCTCATCAGCTACTTTAGCATTTGGTTCATCATACATCATACCCATAATTCTCTTAATAGAATCAATAGTATTTAATGGATTTGTTACAGCTTGTCTTTTAGCCGCTTCACCAACGATAATATCACCTTTCTCTGTAAATGCTACAATTGATGGTGTTGTGTTCTTACCCTCTGCATTTGGGATAATCTTGTATTCCCCACCTTCATAAACTGCGACAGCGCTGTTTGTAGTTCCTAAATCTATTCCGATAACTTTACTCATATAAATCCTTTTTTGTGTTTTAAGTTGCCGTATTGTAGCATAGCGAAACTTAAATACAGATTAAATAAGATATTCTGGAAATTCTTTTACTATGTCTACCAAATAGGTATGTGGTATTTCTTTACCATACTTCAATCTAATGAGTTGGTATTCAGGCATATTGAAATGTTCTTGATACCGACCGTAAGCGTTAGTTAAATATAGAGCTTCCAATAGGTTTTGTTTAGAATGATTCTTTTTAAGTTCATTAATATGTGTATCTGCACTAATACTTATAATGGCTTCAAACAGTGGCTTTATGCTGTCAGGCAAATTAAGTGTTGTATTGCAGCCACTGTTGTTAAATCTTGATTTAGAGAATTGTTGATTGGCAACATCGTATATTAGTTCTGACCTGAAAGTTAATTCCATTGGTGTAATCAAAGCAACC
Source organism: Candidatus Cloacimonadota bacterium (assembly GCA_003647765.1). Classification (GTDB taxonomy): domain Bacteria; phylum Cloacimonadota; class Cloacimonadia; order JGIOTU-2; family B8-G9; genus B8-G9. The sequence goes on along the minus strand of QMNM01000163.1, from coordinate 1,953 downwards.
TTTTCTTCAATATGATTTATTACTCTCTCACGAGTTCGTACCTTTATGATAGTATAATCATGTTTTTTTCGTTTAGCATGGTATTGTGTATCTAAATTGTGGATATGTTGATTATTGACAGCAGAAATAAAAATGGATGATCTCACAGAGAACCTTTATATGGGTATTGAGATTATGTAGGTTAATAAACCAGGGTAATCCCAGCTTATTATAGTGTATTAGTGCTTAAAGTTAGCTTACTAATTTTTTAAGTGCCTTAATTGCGGCTACTTCTACCGGTGATGGTTTTCCTGTTGCTAATTTTTCTTGAATTTCTCCAAGTAAAGCCAATACACCAATACCTTCTTTAGAAGTTTCAATATCAGAATCATCGTCTTCTTCTGGTTCAGTTGTTTCCGCTTCTGTTGGAGTTTCTTCTGCTACTTCTTCAGTAGGTGCAGGAGTTTCTTCCGTAGGTGTTGCTACATCGGGAGTAGGTTCAGTTGCTACTTCTTCCGTAGGAGCAGGAGTTTCTTCCGTAGGAGCTTCAGTTGCTGCTGGTGGGTCAAATGTAACATCTGGTGCTACTGTCTCATCGGGAGCTTCAGTTTCTGCTGCCAATTCTTCTTCTGATAATTTTGACTGTAAATATTCATTATTTGAAGCAGAATGAGTAAGTATCCACATATCATTTTCTGTTAATTCAGCCGAGCATAAATTTCTCATCTCTAAATGGTCAAGAAAATCTATTCTTGCTGTATCGTCCATTTCATTCATTCTATTTAAGTATTCAAACAGTTTCATTTTTATTCCTTTTACTTTGTTATTAGTTCTATTTATTACACCAATCACTTTATATGGCTATAATAATAAACCTTTGCTTTCTAAATCTTTTAAGTTGCTTCTTGATAAACTTGTGTATATTTTTTTACCGTTTATCTTTACCATAGAAGTTGATTCAGAAATAGATATGATTTGTGTCCCATATTCCAATTCAGAACCAATATTACTAGTTAAATCTTTGTTCTCAAATAAATCAAAAGTAATTCCATGATGTCCTTCAGAAGTAATAATATTAGACACAAAATATGTATCGGCATTTTCTTCATCAATAGATTCATTGATATACTGTATAGCTAATATATCTCGTTCAACCAGTTCTAAGTTGTTTTCAAGGTAAGCAACAGCTTGAGCAATACTATCATTTAGGGCAATTTCAGTAAATTGTTCTAATTTTGGATATTTACTTTCCATAATACCATTAATAAATGTAGAAGCATTATCTTCTTCAATAATTACTGAAATCATTTCAAACATTGCTTTAATCTTTGTTATTTTAGTCTTGAATGTATTGAAATTTGAAGCAACAGAATAAGTTGTGTTTTCTTTTCGTTGTTCTTCAAGTTTTTGAGCTTGTTGTATTTCAGTGATATATGTTGGTAATGGGTTTGAAGCGTCAACACTTTCCTGAATACCAGCTAATAACCTTAAATCTTCTGTAAGCATTATTTGTCCTTCAGAAGTTTTTTAAGTGACATTACCATTTGTGGTAACAATTTCATTAGTGGCGATTCACCATTATCTTGTTTGGTTGATTGAAGAGCTTGTCTTAATGTTTTTGTGTTTTCATCTTTGTCAGAACCACCAAATGGAATATTTCTATACAGTAATGGAGCAAATACACCATGCATAACAATTGATAAGCTGTTCGGTGGGTTTCTTAAACCTTGTATTGGAATACTTATTTGACCAGATGTAAACATTTCATTTATCTTACTTTTAAGAGTAAGACCATTATCCATTGAACTAAATTTAACTTCAAGTATTTGATTGACAATTGAAACCGCATGTTTTTCAGTTAAAGAACACAATACACCTTCAGGGGTATGTTTTCTTAATACAGGAACAACTACTTCCATAAGATTTATGTTTGTATTTTCCATTAATATTTGATCAAATGCATATTCTTTATGT